>NZ_VDMB01000027.1 GCF_006175995.1 Desulfobotulus mexicanus | reverse complement strand
GTCCATGGCTTCCGGATCTGCGGACATATCCTGCCGCCCCATACCCATAAAAGCCTGAAGCTGCATACGCATCCTGTCCAAAACAGTCTGCAGGGAAAGCTTTGGGTCGGTCTTTGAGTCACCCTTTTCTTCCAGCCCCCGGGCTTTTTCAAGAAAAGTATCAAAATCCATTCCACCACTGCCCTGGTTACCAGACCGGGAGGGCATGAAACCCTTTTCAAAAGACATGGCTGGTGCTGGAGAAAAAATCATGGGGGCTTCCTTTCTTCCGGGTAAAAGATCTCTGACCAAAACAAACAGGATCCCGAAGCTTGCCTGTTTTTCTTTTAGCAATCCATGTGCCACCCCTCAAAAAAGGAGAAAGGCCTTGATTTAAAAAGATTAATATGACTGACACTACAATCTTTATGCCGCTGCTGAAACAAAAAAGGCAAATCTTTCCTCCGCAACCCGGAAAAAAAAGCCGGATACATATCCTCCCGGCAGGTAAGGAACAGAGCCTACCAAACATGAGGCCATGGCACACTTCATGCTTAATGTGTTACCAACGGAAAATCCTGCCCGTTGTAAACCGTTTTTTCCGTTCAACAACGAAGCTGAAGAGGTGACCATGAAGATCTTCCACCGTACCCATACCTGGTACGGTCATCCCTGCCGCCTGCCATACTTGAGGAACTGGATCTGGGTACCCTGAAGGAGGAAAAGGGTTCTTTTTTGGGTTAGGAGCTGTCAGAGTATTTTTCTGATCTGCTTTACAGCTGTCAGTTCAAAGGTACGCTGATTCGTATAGCTCTGCTTTTTGAGCATAAAAGCTATGTGGATAATGATCTTCCTTTTCAGATTCACTTATACACGGGTGGTTTTTGGGAACGCTGCCGTAAGCAGAAAATAGAACGCACCCCTATTATTCCCATAGTGATCTATAATGGAGAAAGAAAATGGCAGCCAGGTCTTCTCAGTGACTGTTTTAAAGACCTGCCTCCCATGATCAAGCCCTTCATCCCGGATTCAGAGTATGTTTTTGTGGATCTTTCAAGCTGGCAAGATGAGGATATCAAAGAGAAGCTCTTTGTAATGGTTTCCATGAAGTTCTGTATGCTCATTTTTAAGAACATTTTTCATCCAGAGAAGCTGAAAGACAACATAAAGGAATATTTTGAGCTGGCATCCTCTTTGTTTGAAGATGAAGATGGTCTTAAGATCATCAAAAATGCCATAGAGTACATTTTTAAATCCACAGATCTTCAGCCTGAATATGTGGCTGAGACGATAGGTAGTGTAAGCCTGAAAGGAAAGGAGCTTGCCATGACTACAGCGGAAAGACTGATGAATGAAGGCCGTAATGAAGGTGTCTATAGCGAGAAGTACCAGACGATCATGAACCTTCAGAAATACAAGATGAAGCCTGAAGAGATAGCGGATATTACGAGTCTCACCCCTGAGAAGGTCAGAGAAGTTCTTGCTGCCGGTGACAAAGGTCTGGATCTGCTCATAGGCGATAATGCCACCAAACAATAGTCCTGTACCTGACGGCTCCACAGATCTTCAGCCTGAATATGTGGCTGAGACCATAGGTAATGTAAGCCTGAAAGGAAAGGAGCTTGCCATGACTACAGCGGAAAGACTTATAAACGAAGGTATGATGATGGGCCGTAATGAAGGTGTCTATAGTGAGAAGTACCAGACGATCATGCGTCTTTCAAAGTTGAATCTTAAGCCAGAAGACATAGCCGAGGGTGCTGGACTTACCCCCGAAAAGGTCAAGGAAGTCCTTGCTGCCGGTGACAAGGGTCTGGATCTGCTTATAGGCGATAATGCCACTAAGCAATAGTCCTGTACCAAGGGCCTTCAGCTCATTGAGTGGCTTCTCAACTCCTTATGATGTCCTGCGGGAGATTGTTCTAAACGTTTTGGTGCTTCGAGATTATGGTGTCCCTGCTCCGATTCAGATACGAGTCTATGAACATAAGATGAAAATCTGGAATCCTGCGGTTTTACCAGAGGAATGGACCCTTGAAACATTATACTCCGTATGGTCATTCTTGATACATGGGGCAATCTTGAAACGATAAGGTGGACCCCTAAGTCAAGATCAGCTAATGGTTTTGATATCAGTTAGTACAAACTTTCGGGTAGGGAAAAGAGCTGGGAAACATAGGGTTTTCGTTTATGGATTTTTTTTGTTCATAGTATCAAGTAGCAACTTGCCTTTTTCCGTAAGGCGGTATTTTTGTTTGCTGCTTTTTGGTTTATCCGGAAGGGTCATTTCAATATATCCGGCTTCCAATGCAGGGCGGAGATAAAGTTTTTCAAAACTGTCCCTGCCTACAAGATCCAATTCAGCCATCAGTTCTTTTCGGCTCATATCATGAGAAACTGTCTTGAGTAGTTTTTCAACTTGCCCTGTGACTTGCCCTGTGACTTGCCCTGTGACTTGCCCTGTGATTTCGGCT
The DNA here is from genome assembly GCF_006175995.1 of Desulfobotulus mexicanus. Classification (NCBI taxonomy): domain Bacteria; kingdom Pseudomonadati; phylum Thermodesulfobacteriota; class Desulfobacteria; order Desulfobacterales; family Desulfobacteraceae; genus Desulfobotulus; species Desulfobotulus mexicanus. The sequence continues at coordinate 34,979 of NZ_VDMB01000027.1, read as the reverse complement.
GTTTCCTTGGTATCTTTGTCAGCAGTACACAGAATTTTTGTCAGTTTTGCAGGGTTTCCGCCATACTCCGGTACGGAGATGATAACTTTGAAAATATCCCCTTCAATGAGCTTTGGATCTGCGCCCCCATATTTTTTTCCGTAGAGCATCATCTTGCGCATACCGGAACCCAGCTCATCGGCTCGGTCTATTTCACGGAAAAAAGCACTTAAAATCGGATTTTTCTGAAAAGGTACCGCTTTTTCCGGATCCAGCAGGCCAAAACCATGGGGTTTGCAGGGGTTTTCTGCCACAACCCGGCCATATTCAATGATCAGGCGTGAGGAGGCTCCGCTGGCATATTCCCTGTGGATGAGCATGTTGGAGGCCACTTCTCGGAAAATCACATCCCGTAGACTGCGGCGTTCAATGCCTTCCAGATGAAAAGGGTCGGGCAGGTGTTTTCTGACGAAGGCCAGAATACGCTCATAGCTTTCAATGAGATTGGTGCGTACCAGATCCCGGTCATCATAACGGTCAAGGTTTACCTTTCTTAAAATCAGGTCTGTACGGTGGGCAGGACAGACCTGCAGAATCAGGTTGTCTGTCCCAAAGAGCATGACGCCTGCCCTTGTTATGCCGGATCTTCCGCTTTTCGGGTCTGCCTGGAGGAGCTGGGCGCTTTTCAGAAGCTCCGGATCTCCCATTTCCGCCCATGGATGGCCGGGATAATTGATGCGCAGGTATTTACGGCAGCGATCCAGCAGATCAAGGCGCAGATCTTCAGGCTGTATCCATGGATAGACTTTGTTTTCACTGTAACTTGCCTGCTTTCTAAGATAAAGCTGGGCCACCTGAACGGTGGGGTCTGTAATATCCAGATCGCCATCTTCATTGCGATCATAAATTCTGCCCCTGCACCGGTGCACCTGTGAGCTTTCCGGTACATAAATACGTAAAACCTTCCTGTTTTCCACTTCCTCTTCATGGATGGAAAGCCAGGCTGGCGGATACAGCTTCTGGGGGTTGTTGATGGCCGTTGCAAAATCTTTTCGGATCTGGGCAATGGCATCCGGCATAATGCCCTGAATGGTTCCATTATCCTGTACACCCAGAAGCAGGGTGCCCCCATGCCGGTTAAGAAAGGCGCAGACCGTTTCATAAACATCCCGGTTCAATTGATTCCGGCAGGTTTTGAATTCCAGGTCCAAAGCCTCTCCCTTTGCAATGAGTTCTTCTATGGGTTCCGGCATCAGGTATTTCCTTTTTGTTCAGCCTGATTATTGATTTTTATATCAGAGATGCTGATCTGGTTCATGTACTGGGGTGTTTTTTCAGTCAAACTCCGGATACAGGGTGGAGATGCAGTCCGGGCAGATACCGTGGGAGATTCTTTCGGGGAAAGCTTTATCGAATTCATGGGGAACCCTTACCCAGAGCAGCTCTTCAATGCGGAAACGCTGGCACACGGAGCAGAGTGTGACAATGTGTTCTGCGCCACTGGCAGGGGAAGGCAGGCGCTGGCGTATCTGGGATAAATAACCTGCATCCTTTGCTTTTTCTTCCATTTCCAAACCAAGGTTAATCACAATTCCTCGCAGCCGGAGCGGTTTGTTGTTTTCATCCCGGTCTATGGCGTATCCCCGGTCCATGTACCAGGTATATGTGCCATCCTTTCTCAGGATACGGTAGTCGATCTGATAAAGGGGAGCGCGGTTTTCCAGATGATCCCGCATGGCCTGCATGGTCCGTTCAAAATCCATGGGATGGAGGAGTTCTGTAAATGCCTGATACCCCACATCGGTGAAATCTTTGGGGTCATAACCCAGCATGGTGACTTTCAGGTCATTGCAGATGACACGGTTGATGCGGATATCCCATTCCCACCAGGCAAACTGGGAGTGGATGAGTTCCTTTTCCATGAAGGCGTCCAGTTTTTCCATAAAATCAGTTCCTCCCATTGTCTTCTCCCTTATATTGATATGCTGAACGGCCATGTGTTATGGCCATCATTAAAAACATCATGCCAAGGGGCCGTTTACCTCAATTTTTTCCATGAGCCGTCTGAATTCTTCTTCCAGAAGAAACATCAGTGTTTCAAAGGTCTGAGGGTTTTTCTTTTCCACGGCTGCCTTTTCCATAGCTGAAGCAGCTTTCGCAAGGGCGGTACAGGAGGCATTGAGTCCCATGCCGTATATGGTGTGGGCCTGCAAGCGGATTTTTTCCAGATCCTTCTCCTGAATTCCCTGCCCCAGTTCATGCATCCTCATGGGCAGGGACTGAATTACTGTCCCTATTATTACCTTCACCAGATCCTCATCATTCATCATTCTTTGCATCAGTTCCTGTTCATTGAAAATATGATGATCTTTCCCCTTAAAAATTTCTGATCCGTCAGGTTGATCTGTTTCTACAGGCTTTTCTTCATTCAGCACAGGCAGCCATTTTTTAAGGACAAGGGCAAGCCTTTCCGGGTTCACGGGTTTTGTGATGTAGTCGTTCATGCCTGCCTGCAGGCATATGGCCTGATCCTGGCTCATGGCACCGGCGGTCATGGCAAGGATGGGAAGGGGCGAAAGCAGATTTGATTTTTCAGCTTCCATTTTCCGTATCTGTTTTGTGGCTTCAAGGCCATCCATCTGCGGCATCTGTACATCCATAAGAATCAGATCGTATGGAATAGTCCTCAGGGCTTCCAGCACTTCAAGGCCATTGGCCGCCACATGCACCTTCAGCCCCATTTTTTTAAGCATGCCAAGGGCAACCTCCTGATTGGTGATGTTGTCTTCGGCCAGAAGAATACGACCGGAAAAACGGGGAAGGTGCTGTAGTTGAAAGCGTTTCTGATGAATATGATGGCAGGTGATTATGGCGTTATCCGCAGATCCGGAAGAAGGTCTGGCCATTACGCTTTGCAGTATTTCAAGCAGTTCACATCTGCGTATGGGTTTGCTGATGTAAGCCGCAAAGCCCAGTTTTTCAAAAAGCTGCACATCGCCGAACTGATCCATGGATGTGAGAATCACAAGGGGAATTCCGGAGAGCAGCGGATTGGATTTGATGGCTTTTCCAAGATCTTTGCCGTCCATGCCGGGCATCTGCATGTCTGTTATGACAAGATCAAAAGGATTAGTTCTTTGGAAGGATTCGGAGAGGGCGCTGAGCGCGGAGTGAGCCTCACTTATCAGGGTGGGGTATGCCCCCCAGCTTCGGAGATTTTTACCTAGAATTTCAAGGTTGGTGGCGTTGTCATCCACCACAAGAATTTGAAGGCCGTTCAGTTTTTCAGGGATCAGGGGCTTTTGGTTTTCCTGCTGTTCCTGAAGTGGAAATACGGCGGTGAACCAGAATGTGGTTCCTTCGCTTTCTTTGTTGTAAACTCCGATTTCTCCTCCCATCATTGTGACAAGTTGCTTTGAAATGGCAAGCCCCAGACCTGTTCCGCCAAACTGTCGGTTGGCTGCAGTCTGTACCTGGGAAAATTTCTGAAAGAGTTTGTGTACCTGATCTTCGGGTATGCCAATGCCCGTATCTCGGATGGAAAAAAGAAGGCATACTTTTCCCTGAAGTTTTTCTGGAGAGGATAGTGGTAAGTTGGATGGCATTTTTTCAGGCTCCGAAAGGGCCACCCTGACCTCAATTTCTCCTTGTTGGGTAAATTTGATGGCATTGCCAGCCAGATTGTTGAGAATCTGACGTAAACGGCCCGCATCGCCTCTTAACCATAAAGGTACATCCGTTTCTGCGTGGCATATGAACTCCAGGCCTTTCTGATGGGCCTGCATGGCCATGGTCATGGCAAAATCATCCAGCAGGGATTCAAGGTTGAAGTCCAGAAGGTCCATATCCAGCTTACCCGCTTCAATCTTGGAAAAATCCAGAATATCGTTGATCAGTGCCAGCAGGTTTTCTCCACTTTTCTGTATGGTGCTCGCATAGTGCTGCTGTTCGGGATTAAGCGGTGTGTCCAGCAGAAGTTCCGTCATGCCGATGACTCCGTTCATCGGGGTACGGATTTCGTGGCTCATGTTGGCGAGGAACTCACTTTTGGCCAGGGTGGCCTGCTCTGCCACCAGAAGGGCTTTATCCAGGGCTGCATTTTTAGTTTTCATTTCTATGGCATAGGCCTGAACTTTTTCCTCAGCCTGCTTTCTCTCTGTAATGTCTGTCATGTAAATGAAAACACCCTTATGATCGCCATTTTCTGTCTGATGGGGCATGGCAGAGATCAGAAGCCAGCGGGGTGCTGTATCCCCGGTATCTTTAACACCCATGAGAGCTGTCTGCATCGGTATACCTGATCGTAAAATATCTGAAAGTGGATTTTTTTCTTCGGGAAAAGCTTCTCCGTTTTCCCGGAAGGCCAGCCAGTCCGGTGGAATGGGTTCATGCCCCTGCATCTGAGCAGGGCTGAGGCCGGAGAGTTTTTGTGCCGCAGGATTACAGTCAATGATTCTGCCGCCGGAATCCAGATAAATGAGACCTTGCCCCATTTTTTCAAAAAGGCTGCGGTAACGATCCATACTTGTGCTGAGTCGGCGGATCTGCAGGTGCAGGTTTTGTAAAGATTCGGTTTTTTGAGGCACATTTTCTTTTTGCTTAAAAAATTCCATGGCTCCGGCGAGAAATTCATTTTTCCATTCCATTATGGTATCCGGAGACAGGCTGAAGCGCCGGGCAATTTCTTCAATACCGTCTTCGTTTCTGATGGCGGCAAGGCTTACGCTAAGCTTAAAATCTGCACTGTATTCTTTGCTGTACATCACCATTGCAGGCTCCTTTTTATTGCTTAAAAAGAAGTTTAGCACATAGTTTTTCCTTTGGGGATAGCATATCTGAGATTTTACATCGCTGATACAGATAAAAAAGGGGACTCAGCATCAGGCTGAATCCCCTTCATTTTTTTCTGCATCCGGGAAGTTTTAAGGCCTCCCGGAATAAAGCTTTACTCTGCGCTGCCTTTGGCATCAGCCATGTACTTCAAGGCTGCATAACGCCTGTTGTACTGATCTTCAATGGAAGCCCTGAGTTTTTTAGACTCTTCTGGGAAAGTTTTTTCCAGTACGGCAAAACGGTTTTCACCGGAGAGGAATTCCTGCAGGGTTCCGTCCGGAGCCTTACATTCCAGAACAAAGGGATTCTTGCCCTCTTCTTCCAGCAGGGGATTGAAGCGGTAAAGCGGCCAGTAACCTGATTCTACGGCCAGCTTCATTTCTTCCTGAGTCTTGCCCATACCCTTTTTGATGCCCTGATTGATGCAGGGGGCATAGCAGATTACAATGGAAGGTCCGGGGTAGTTTTCTGCTTCCACAAAGGCTTTAAGCACCTGCTGCTTGTTGGCACCCATGGATACGGARGCTACATACACATAGCCGTAGCTCATCATCATGCGGCCAAGGTCTTTTTTGGCCGTTTTCTTGCCGGATGCGGCAAACTTTGCAATGGCACCCGTAGGYGTTGCCTTGGAAGACTGACCGCCGGTGTTGGAGTAAACTTCCGTATCCATGACAAGGATATTGATGTCTTCTCCTGAAGCCAGAACATGGTCAAGGCCGCCGAACCCGATGTCATAGGCCCAGCCGTCACCACCGAAGATCCAGTGGGATTTTTTCACAAAGAGGTCTGCCTGATCCAGGATCTGATCGATGATATCATGGGCAGGGGCCGTTGCCAGGGCAGCTTCCATGCGGCGTCCTGTTACAGCGGACTGCTTGCCGTCCCACATGGTATTCAGCCATTCCTGCATGGCGGTTTTAATGTCAGCATCCAGATCCAGTTCAAGGGCTTCAGTTACAAGCTGGGCTATGCCTTCACGACGGTGCTTGACGGCAATCATCTTGCCGTAGCCGAACTCAGCTGCATCCTCAAAGAGGGAGTTACCCCAGGTGGGTCCGTGTCCGTCTTCATTGGTGCAGTAGGGTGCGCTGGGCGCACTGCCGCCCCAGATGGAGGAACATCCCGTGGCGTTGGAGATGAACATGCGCTCACCAAAGAGCTGGGTGAGAAGTTTTACATAGGGTGTCTCGCCACAGCCTGCGCAGGCACCGGAGAACTCCATGAGGGGCTGAACAAACTGGGAGCCTTTTACGGATTCCCTGTTCATAATGCCGGTCTTGAAGGGCACGGTGAGGGAGAACTCGTGGTTGGGTACTTCCACTGCAGTCTGGGTTTCCAGGGGCTTCATGACCAGAGCCGGAGTTTTGGCGGGGCAGATGTCCACACAGTTACCGCAGCCGTAGCAGTCAAGGGTGTTGACCTGAATGCGGAACTTCATGCCTTCCAGCTCTTTGCCCTTGGCTTCCATGACTTTAAAGTCTGCGGGGGCACCTTCCAGCTCGTCATCTGTGGCGAGAATGGGGATGATGGCTGCATGGGGGCAGACATAGGAGCACTGGTTGCACTGGATGCAGTTATCCATGATCCATTCGGGTACGGCGATGGCAACACCGCGTTTTTCATAAAGGGTGGTGCCTACGGGGAAGACGCCGTCGGGAGAGAAGGCTGATACGGGAAGGTCATCACCTTTCTGGGCGAGAATCGGGCGCATGACATTCTGGATGAATTCGGGCTCGTCCCTGTCTCCTGCGGTTCCGCTGACCGCCGTTGCCCATGAAGCGGGAACGGGTATTGCAACCAGAGCATCCAGAGCCTTTTCCACGGCTTTAATGTTCATGGAAACGATGGCCTCACCCTTGTTGCCATAGGTTTTGGCAATGTCTTTTTTAAGGAGATCAATRGCTTCTTCAAAGGGCAGTACGCCGGAAAGCTTGAAGAAGGCGGTTTGCATAACCATGTTGATGCGGTTACCAAGGCCGATTTCAGAGGCGATTTTCACGGCATCTATGGTGTAAACCTTGATGTTTTTTKCTGCAATGGTMCGGCGCATATCYGCAGGCAGCTCATTTTCCAGCTCTTCWGCTGTCCAGTGGGTGTTGAGCAGGAAGGTGCCGCCGTCCATAATGCCATCCAGYACATCATAAAGCTGTACATAATTGGYTTTRTGTACAGCCACAAAGTCCGGGGTGTTGACAAGGTAGGTGGACTTGATGGGGGTTTTACCAAAACGAAGATGGCTGACGGTGATGCCGCCGGATTTTTTGGAGTCATAGGAGAAGTATGCCTGAGCATAAAGATCCGTATGGTCGCCGATAATCTTGATGGCGGTTTTGTTGGCACCTACGGTACCATCGGAACCAAGGCCGTAGAACTTGCAGCGAACCGTACCTTTGGGAGCGGTATCAATCTGCTCTTTTACCTCAAGGGAGGTGTGGGTCACATCATCKGTKATGCCGATGGTGAAGTGGTTTTTGGGGGCAAAGCCCTTCATGTTGTCATAAACGGTTTTAACCATGGAGGGTGTGAATTCCTTGGAACCCAGACCATAGCGTCCRCCCACGATACCGGGGGCTTCGCCGTGCTCCATGAAGGCAGTGCAGACATCAAGGTARAGGGGCTCACCAATGGCACCCGGCTCTTTGGTGCGGTCGAGTACGGTGATGCGCTCTACAGTGGAGGGCAGGGCAGCAAGGAAGGCCTCGTTCACAAAGGGACGGTAGAGACGAACTTTGATAAGACCTACGCGTTCGCCTTTTTCAAGGAGATAATCAATGGTCTCTTCAATGGTTTCACAGGCAGAACCCATGGCAACAATTACACGTTCCGCTTCGGGATGACCCACATAATCAAAGAGATTGTACTGTCTTCCCGTAAGTGCGGAGACCTTTTTCATGTAGTCTGTAACCACATGGGGCAGTTCATCATAGAATATGTTGCAGGCTTCACGRCCCTGGAAGTAGATGTCCGGGTTCTGGGCAGTACCGCGGATTTCAGGATGCTCGGGGTTCATGGCATGGTGCTTGAACTCTGCTACTGCTTCACGGTTCACAAGCTTTGCCATGTCTTCATAATCAATGGCTTCAATTTTCTGAACCTCATGGGAGGTACGGAAGCCGTCAAAGAAGTGGAGGAAGGGTATTCTTCCTTCAATGGCTGCAAGGTGGGCAACCAGAGCCATGTCCATGGCTTCCTGCACGGAATTGGAACAGAGCAGGGCAAAGCCTGTCTGACGACAGGCCATGACATCCTGATGATCCCCGAAGATGGAAAGGGCATGGGCTGCCACGGCACGGGCCGTTACATGGAAGACTGTGGGCAGAAGTTCGCCTGCCATTTTGTACATGTTGGGGATCATGAGCAGAAGACCCTGGGATGCCGTGAATGTGGAAGTGTATGTTCCTGCGGCAAGGGCTCCGTGTACGGCACCGGCTGCACCGGCTTCGGACTGCATCTGGCGTACGGTTACAGCCTGACCAAAGATATTTTTTCGTCCGTCTGCTGCCCAGGCATCGGCAATTTCACCGATGGGGGAAGAGGGGGTAATGGGATAAATAGCGGCCATGTCACTGAAGGCATAGGCCACGTGAGCTGCTGCGGTATTGCCGTCGATGGTCATCATTTTTTTAGACATCAAAATTCTTCCCTTTGTTTAATGTTTCCCGTTCTGGTTTTTTTGTGTTCCACAGCGTCAGGAAGGGGCCGGAATGATCTGGAAAATAAAAACCTCTGTACAAAATTGAAGGCGGGTCTGCGCCCCTGGGATCCGGTCTGGCGGAGGATTGCTCCTTGCGTCATAAGAACCGGATTTTTTTGTGCAGAAGAGACTTTCCTTTGCTTTCCGACCTGATCTTCCCTCAGATACGCCTGCTGACCGGGGGGCCACCCGGACACACAGCAGGCGGGACTGTCCATGCTGAAGATGAAAAGATGAAACAAACTGAAAACCATTGTGAGAAAATCTTATAATATTACCGTATTTCCCAGTTAAAATTTTTAAAAATCCTTTATAGCATGTTCGTAATCAGGAAATATAGTATGAAGTGGCCGAACTTGTAAAGAATAATTTTATAATGATTTTTTTAAGAAAAGATCCGTAATTATTGGGGTAAACGATGTTTGTTCGGATGGGCTTGCTTTCGGTGGTATGGGGTGGATTTAAGTATCATAGTACGGTCATGGGCCTGATTCCTGCATTCTGGTCAATCAGGTAGCGGAAGTCTTCGGGCAGAAGGGGTTTGGAGAAAAGATAGCCCTGCATCATGTCACAATTTTTGCTGCGCAGAAAGTCAAGCTGCTCTTCGGTTTCTACACCTTCGGCCACAACCTTGAGTCCAAGGTTGTGGGCCAAAGAAAGGATGGAGAGAACTATGGAGGCATCATCCTTATTGCCTGGGATTTCCTGTATGAAGGATTTATCAATTTTGAGCACCTGTATGGGGAAGCGCTTCAGGTAGCTTAAAGAAGAATATCCTGTACCGAAGTCATCAATGGCAAAGCGGATGCCCATGCGGTTGAATCTGGAGAGGGTTGCTATGGCAGCTTCCGCATCCTGCATGATGATACTTTCCGTGAGTTCCAGTTCCAGCTGTTCCGGCCGCAGTCCTGTTTTTTTAAGAAGGGCATCGATTTCTGCCGTCAGTTCCTGCTGCTTAAACTGGGAGGCGGAAATATTGATGGCAATGGAAAGGTCATGGAATCCCCTTTCCTTCCATATCACGGCTTCCTGCATGGCTTTTTCCAGTACCCAGGAACTGATGGGAAGAATCAGGCCGGTTTCTTCGGCAATGGGGATGAAGGTCATGGGAGAAACGGGAGGACCATTGGAGGGTTGCCAGCGTAAAAGGGCCTCTGCGCCGATGATTTTTCCGGAATAAAGATTTACCTTGGGCTGATAAACCAGATGCAATTCATTGTTTTCAAGGGCTTTTCTGAGCTGGCTTTCCATGTCCATGCGATGGATGGCAAGGGAGTTCATTTCCGGAGAAAAGAGGGTAAAGGTATTTTTGCCTGTCTGCTTGGCCCGGTACATGGCTGTTTCGGCATTTTTAATGAGGATTTCTTCATTTTTTCCGTCATCGGGAAAGATGGCAATGCCCATGCTGAGGGAGGCATAATATTCCCGTTCTTCCAGATCAAAGGGTTTTTCCAGGGTTTCACGTATTCTGCGGGCAATATGAATGGCGGCCTGGGAATTCTGAATAAGGGGGCTTGCAAGAATAAATTTGTCTCCGGCAAAGCGGGCCAGAATTTCATCTTCCTCCAGCATGAAGGTGAGTCGTCTGGCAATTTCTTTGAGGATGCGGTCGCCTGTCAGGTGTCCCAGGGAATCGTTTACAGTTTTGAAATTATCGATATCCAGAAAGAATACGGCAATTTTTTCTTTCTGGTCTTTTGCATGGGCAAGGCTTCTTTCCAGTTGTTCCGTGAGTAGCCTTCGGTTGGCAAGGCCGGTCAGGGCATCATAAAAGGTCTGAAAATGAAGGGCTTCTTTACTGGTTTTCAGCTCACTGATATCATGGAAAACTGCCATGTATCGGATAGTTTTACCTTTCTCATTGGGAATGCCCGTGATGGCCAGCCACTGGGGATAGGTTTCTCCATTTTTTCTTCGGTTCCATATCTCTCCGCTCCACTCTCCTTTTTCCAGAAGGGCTTGCCATACTTTTTTATAAAAACCGGGAGGATGAACATCGGATTTTAGAATTCTTGGGTTCTGTCCCATGACCTCTTCAGGGCCATAGCCCGTGATGGCTGTGAAGGCCGGATTGATCCTTTCGATGTTCATGTCCGCATCCGTGATGCAGATACCTTCAATGGTATTTTCAAAAACCGTATCCGAAAGTAGCAGCAAGCGTTCGTAGGCTTTTTTTTCGGTGATCTCATGCCCGTAAAGATACCATGCCTTTCCGTCGGAAAGGGGACTTGCCGTAAAAAGAAATACCCGGTCAGCAACTTCCGCCTCGACTGAGCCGCATTCCTTTGTCCGGGTACATCCCCGGACAATTTTATGCCAGGGTTCAGGGATGATTTTTCCTATGGAAAGGTTTTCTCCGCTAAGCTGTTCCACGGCGGCCCTGTTCATGTAGTCCAGTGTATAATCTTTTTTAATACGCATTACAGGGTTAGGGTTTTCATCGGGAAAACGGGCCAGTGCTCTGGCCTTTTCTTCGGATTCCCTGCGCTGGGTGATTTCCCTTTGCAGGGTGTTTCTTCCCCTTTGTATATATTCCATGAAGTGGTTGAAGCAGCGCGCCAGTTCACCGGATTCCCCACCTGCAAGGATAGGGGCGCGTATGGAAAAATCTCCTTTTTCAGCTTCCTGCATGGTGCGCACAAGGCTTTCAATGGGCTTTGTGATGGATCTGCCAAGCAATATTGTCAGGGGAATCAGGGCAATAATGCAGAGAAAAAAGCCTGCGGCAAGGGTCTGTCCGAGATTTTTTAAGGGCCTGTTAAATTCTTCCATATAACCGGTTGCGGCCACCACAAGGTCCAGTTCCGGTATATGGGCGGATAGGACGATCTTTTCCCGAGGGGCTGGCTCACCGGGGTGCTGCCAGGAATAATAATGGGTGGTGTGGCGGGTATTGAGAATTTTGCGGATGATGGGTCTTCCTTCACTGTCCAGCCATTCTTCAATGTTCTGGGGCTCATAGATGGGGTGGATCAGCAGTTCACCCTTAGTATCCAGCAGCATTGCATAGCCGGTTTCTCCGAACTTTAAATCCTCAATGGATTTTCTGAAATCTTCCACCCGCAAAAGATCCCGGAATTCTTCCCTGTAGGAAGATGCGGAAACAATCCAGTCCCATGGTTCAAAATATCCCATGTGCAGGGCCTTGGGCCGTGTTTTGGTTTCTCCGGGATTTTTCCAGTCGTATTCTATATAGCCGTCTTTGTTTTTTTTCTGAAACCTTACAAATTCAAAGTGGGACATGTCTTCCCCCACAAGACTTTCATCCATGTGGTGTTGAAGAATCCCCCCACTGTTCAGTACATAGACATAGCCCGTATGCCCTATGGGCTGACTGTGAAAAAAGGAGCGGGCCTGATTTTTTGCCTCTTCCTCAGAAAGGTTTCCTTCAATGACTTCTGTCTGCAGGGTATGGAGGAAGCGGATATTGGTTTCCACCACCGTGCGCAGATGATTTCTGATGGAAACATTCCCGGCAGTGCGTACCAGATTATGGATGGTGCCCGTGGTACTTTCAAATGTGTTGCGGATGTGGTTTTCTATGGTGATGCGCAGAAGGGTGTGGGCACCTAGGCCTGCCAGGCTGAGGGCAATGATGAAAGCTGTCAGATAACTGACCAGCATGCGGTTGCGTATGGGAAGATTCTGGAAATGCCGGATAAAGGACATGGGAAAGCCTGTCTGGTAATGGTGGGAAACTAATAGTCCATCACATGGGAAAGCCTGATTACTGTAATTCATTGTTCAATTTCAAATAATAAATCAAAGCATAAATTGGTGGCAGTGATTTGTCAATTTGCAAGATGATCCATGTTCATTTTTTAAAAAAAAGAAATAATTGTAAAATATATGTTTGTCCGCAGGAACCTTCCCCACCCTTGCACCTTTTATGGTTTCAGTGATAATCAAGGTAATGGTGCATGGTTTTTTAAAGCTCCATTTTTGGGTCTGGCTGGAGAAGTCGGGTGTCAAGAACAGTCTGCTGGTGATTTTCCTTTTTTCCGCTTGAAGACTTCCCATAGAACCTTATTTTAACTTGTAGCATACATTGATTTTGTCCGGTTAAGAAGATTCAGGGAGCTGTCTTCCCTTTTTACCGTATGTTCCATAAGGAGGTTGTATCCTGATGCATACCAATGATTCCTGGGTACTCGGCGTGGATGTGGGTTCTGTGTCCATCGGCATGGCCCTTGTGGCCCAAGATGGCAGAGTCGGACACACGGCCTACTGTTTTCACCATGGTGAGATTATTGCAGGTCTTGAGGCTCTTTTCAAAGAGTTCAGCGGGGATCGTCCCCTTGCTGTTGTGACAACGGGACGGGCTCAAGGGTATTTTGATGCTCAGGGACATTTTGATGAAAGGGTGGCCTTGATCGCTGCTATTCGTCAGCGATACCCTAAAGCCAGAACAGTTCTGGTGGTGGGCGGAGAAACCTTTGGTCGGGTTCTTTTTGATGAAGAGGGTGAGTATCAGAGTTACAGGGGAAATACTTCCTGTGCCGCAGGTACGGGAAGTTTTCTGGATCAGCAGGCAGGCCGTCTGGGCTTTAGCGGTGCGGCACAGTTGGCGGAGATGGCCGATTCTTATAAAGGTGAAACGCCTAAAATTGCTTCCAGATGTGCGGTTTTTGCCAAAACAGATCTGATCCATGCCCAGCAGGAGGGCTATTCCCAGGCGGGTATCTGCGATGGTCTCTGTGAGGGGCTTGCCCATAATGTTGTGGACACAGTACTTTCAGACGGCTCATGGAAAGGGCCTGTGGTCATGGCGGGGGGTGTTGCAGCCAATGCTGCAGTACGGCGGCATATGGAAAAACTTGCGGGTGAAAAATTCATCCTTGATCCCATGGCCCACCTTCTGGGTGCCATTGGTGCTGCCCTGCATTATCACAGCTTCAGGCAGTCTGCTGATACCGCAGCAGCAGGAGTATGGCCACCTGCTCTTCATCTCCGCAGGGAAAAGAAAGGGACCATCACCCATTATGACCCTCTGACCCTTCAGTTTTCTCCATGGCCGGAGTTCGGAGGGCTGCGTTCCTATATTTTCCATCCTGTACAGAGCGAAGGACCGGATGTGGAAGTGGAGCTTTACGAGCTTCCTGAATCCTTTGGGGACAAGGCCCATATCATGGGTGTGGATATCGGGTCCACAAGTACCAAGGCTGTTTTGATTACAGCCGAAGGGGAAGTTTCTGCTGGTTTTTATACAAGAACCCAGGGCAGACCTGTGGCGGCCATATGTTCCATTCTGGAAGCCCTTGACGGTCTTCGCCGCGAATCCGGTATTTCCCTTCCTGTTAGAGCCTGTGCCACCACGGGCTCGGGAAGAAAATTTGTAGGCGGTATTCTTGGGGCCGATCTGGTTCTCGATGAGATCACAGCCCATGCAAAGGCGGCCTGCAGCCTGAATCCTTTGGTGGATACCATCATTGAAATCGGTGGTCAGGATGCCAAGTTCACCACCCTGAAGGACGGCCGGGTAACCAGTTCCATCATGAACAATGTCTGTGCCGCAGGTACCGGGAGTTTCATAGAGGAGCAGGCTCAGAAACTGGGGGTTGCCATCCGGGATTACGCCAGTCTTACGGATGGTGTTGCAGCACCCCTTTCCAGTGACCGCTGTACGGTATTCATGGAAAGGGATCTCAACCATTATCTTGCGGAAGGCTGTTCCGTGGAAGAGGTGCTGGCCAGTGCCCTGCATTCGGTGCGGGAGAACTATCTTCTCAAGGTGGCCACGGAAAGCCGTATTGGTGAGGTGATTTTTTTCCAGGGTGCCACAGCCAGAAACCGTTCTCTGGTAGCGGCCTTTGAACAGCGTTTGAAAAAGCCCATTCTGGTGTCCCGTTACTGTCATCTTACGGGTGCCCTTGGTGCTGCCCTTGCCCTGAGTGAGGCTATGCCTGATACCTCGGCCTTCAGGGGCGTGGAAATTTATAAAAATCCCATTCCCATAGAAACGGAAGTCTGTACCCTCTGCACTAACCATTGCAAACTCACCGTTGCAGAGGTGTCAGGGGCCAGGGTAGCCTATGGTTTTCTCTGTGGGCGGGATTATGAAACCGAAAATTATGTAAACAGCAACCGCTCAGGTTTTTCCCTTAAAAAAGCCCGTCAGAAAGCGCTTCGGTTCACTCCTTCCGTCACGGCAGAAGAGGAGGTGTCCATAGGAATTCCTGCTGCTTTGCATCTCTATGAAGATCAGGGATTCTGGAAGGTCTTTTTTGACCGCCTCGGTTTTCCCGTCAAAAGCAGTGAGGACTATACAGAGGGTGTGCGCAGCGGCAAGGTGCTGGCTGGTGCGGAATTCTGTGCGCCCATGAGTGCCATGCACGGCCATGTGGTATGGCTGCTGGAAAAAACGGACTACGTTTTTCTTCCCTTTTATTTTGAGGAACGCAGCTCCGAGAAGGCCATGCGCCGCCAGTATTGTTATTATACGCAGTTTGCACCTTCTCTGGCTTCCCTGATGGACCCTGACCGGGTACTGCGTCCCACGGTGCGTTATCTGTATCCGGATTTCCATACCAAGATGGAATTATACCGGATGCTTCGCCGTATCAGCCGCAGGGACATCGGTTTCCTTGAGGTGTCCAGGGCCTGGGATGCGGCCACCCGTCATCAGGAGGAGTGTAAAAAGAGTCTCCGGGAGATAGGAGAGAAGGCAAGGCAGGGGGATGATATCCGGGTACTCCTTCTGGGACGGCCTTACAATGTACTGCCCGCATGGTCCAATAAAGGCATTCCTGAAATATTTGAATCTCTGGGTGTCCGGCCCTTTTTCCAGGACATGCTGGGTCACAGGGAGAAAAAGGACACGGCCATCCAGTCGCTGCTGGAAACTGTTCACTGGCGTTATGCGGCCCGTATTCTTGCGGCAGTGGAAGAGTCGGCCCGGATTCCGGGCTTGTATCCGGTATTTGTGACGGCTTTCAAATGTTCACCGGACAGTTTTATTCTCGATTATGCCAAAGCTATTCTGGAAGCATGGGATAAGCCCTATCTGGTGCTGGAGCTGGATGAGCATGATTCCAGTGTGGGCTATGAAACCCGCATTGAGGCCGCCATCCGGGCCTTCCGTAATCACCATGAAGGAAACAGACTTCCTGCAGCTCCCCCTGTGCTGAAAGGCGTGAATCCGGATATTGCCACCGGTATTGAGGGTAAAACTCTGGTGCTGCCCAACTGGGATCCTGTAACCTGTCGTCTTCTGGCAGCCAATCTGAGGCGGGAGGGTCTGCGTGTGGTGGTGCTGGAGGAGAGCGATGCAGCCATTCGCCGGAGCCTGCGTTTTAATACAGGCCAGTGCATCCCCGTGAATGCCATTGCCGAAGAATATGTGGAGGCCATTGACAGGCATGGTCTGAATCCTGAAGATACCGTACTCTGGATGATGAATTCGGATATTGCCTGCAATATCAAGCTTTATCCCCATCATATCAAAACTCTGCTGGCCCGCTACGGCGAAAAATATGGCAGGGCAGGGGTTTATGTGGGGGAGCTTTCCTTTCTGGAAGTTTCCATGCGTTCGGCTTTCAATACTTATTTTGTATATCTCTTCGGAGGGCTTTTGCGTAAACTGGCCTGTAAAATCCGTCCGAGGGAAAAGCTGAAGGGAATGACCGATGCCGTACTTGAAAAGGCCATAACGGTCATGGAATCGGCATTCATGGGAGAAAAGGACAAGGAGGATGCGG
This sequence comes from Desulfobotulus mexicanus, assembly GCF_006175995.1. NCBI lineage: Bacteria > Pseudomonadati > Thermodesulfobacteriota > Desulfobacteria > Desulfobacterales > Desulfobacteraceae > Desulfobotulus > Desulfobotulus mexicanus. Next base: position 18,773 of record NZ_VDMB01000027.1, on the reverse strand, counting down.
CAAGGGAAGTGGCTGCCATGTTTTCATCCATCCCCCAGGAAAAGGGCGATCGGGTGAAGGTGGCAGTGTTTGGGGATCTTTATGTCCGGGACAATGATGTCATGAACCAGAATCTGGTGCGTTTCATTGAATCCCACGGTGGCGAGGTTCTGCCCACGGCCTACAGTGACTATGCCCGTATGACTGCGGAGGTTTATTTCAGGAAATGGTTCAACGAGGGCAAGTACCGTAACCTTATTTCCTACAGGCCTTTGCTGGCAACCCTTTCCCGTCTGGAATGGCGGTATTACCGTCACTTTGAGTCTCTCATCGGTGAGCCCCGGCCGGAATATGATATGCCGCCGGAGGAAATTCTTAAGGAATATGGAGTGTCCATCGAGAATACGGGTGAATCCCTGGACAACCTGCTCAAGGTTTTCTATCTTCACAGGCATCATCCGGATCTGGGTCTCTTTGTTCAGGCGAGTCCGGCCTTTTGCTGCGCTTCCCTTGTGACCGAGGCCATGGCCGGAAAGATAGAAGAAAAAACCGGTGTGCCTGTGGTATCAATTACTTATGACGGTACAGGCGGTTTCAGGAATCAGGATCTGGTTCCCTATCTGACCTTTCCCAGAAAAGCGGTGATGGGTAAAAAAATATTGAAAAAGGCCCTGTAGCCGGGGCTTTAAGGTGGTCCCAGAGGCACCATGACTGTTTGCAAGTGACGTTGCAATCGTTTCGGATCAGAGCTTCGCAGGCCTGTGCGTAAAGAATCGGCAACTGTCTGAAGTCGGCACAAAAGGCAGCAAACTAAACTTCCTATGGTAATGCAAAAGTTTAACCTGCCTGTGCCGACAAGTTTTGCCGATTCAGCACAGGGCAAGAAGCTCCCGAATAAGATTGCGTCACGGGCAAACAGACTGGCTGCCTCTGTACTTGCCTGTCATATCAAGATCTTCTAGCCTGATCATTATCTGACAACAACCGGGACGGCAAACAGTGGCCTGAGGCAAGGGAGTAATCAGAGAATATTTTGCGGGGGGCTGTCCCGGAAAACCCGCATAAAACCCTCAGGCCATCGGAGACCATAACAGAAGGCGTATTTCACCGTGGAGGAAAGAGTGGAGACTTCAGGAGATATCGCCGCCTACCTTGAGGCGCTTAAGCGCTATGGTCCTATAAAAGACAGGGTGGTGACGCACAGAAAGATTCCCGGTACAAAGGCCTCTTTCACTCCCCTCCATCCACCCCTTGCCCCTCCTCTCCGCCGTATGCTGGAAAAAATCGGAATCAGAGATCTCTACTCCCATCAGGCGGAAGCCATTAACCGGATTCGTCAGAAAAAGCATACGGTGGTGGCAACCCCTACGGCCAGTGGTAAAAGCCTCACCTACAATATTCCTGTGCTGGAACGTTTCATTGCCAATCCCGACGCAAAAGCCCTTTATCTTTTCCCCTTGAAAGCCCTGGCAAGGGATCAGAAAGAATCTTTTGCGGCCATGGCCCTTAATATGGGGGTGCTGTCTCCACCCTCAGTGGCCGTCTATGACGGGGATACTTCCTCCTATGAACGCAGTAAAATCCGCAGAAATCCACCCGCCGTAGTGATCAGCAATCCGGAAATGCTGCATCTGGCCCTTTTGCCTTTCCATGAAAAGTGGGCAGTTTTTTTCTCAGGGCTTGAAACCGTTGTCATTGATGAAGTGCATACCCTGCGGGGGGTCATGGGTTCCCACATGGCCTGGGTTTTCCGGAGGCTTCTGCGAATCTGCCGCCATTATGGGTCCAGCCCTACCTTTGTTTTCTGTTCCGCCACAATTGACAGTCCGGAAGATCTGGCCGCAAGGCTTACGGGGCTTTCCGTGGGGGCTGTTTCCGGTTCCGGAGCGGCTTCTCCGGACAAGCATTTTCTTATGCTGGACGGTATGGATGCTGGCAGCCGTATGGTTCTGGATCTGATTCATGCGGCCCTGCACAGGGGATTTCGTACTCTTGTGTACTGCCAGAGCAGGAAAATGACGGAACTGGTGGCACTCTGGGCCAACGGGCTTTCAGGAACATTCAGGGGGAAGATTGCAGCTTACAGGGCAGGCTTTCTTCCGGAAGACAGACGGGACATTGAAAAAAAGATGGGCTCCGGAGAGCTTCTGGCCGTGGTGTCCACTTCCGCCCTTGAAATGGGCATTGATATCGGAGATCTGGATCTCTGTATTCTTGTGGGGTATCCCGGCACTGTGATGGCCACATGGCAGCGGGCAGGAAGGGTGGGCCGCAGGGACAGGGAAGCGGCCATACTGCTTATTGGTGGTGAAGATGCCTTAGACCGTTTCATGCTGGGGCATCCGGATATCTTTTTTTCCATGCCACCGGAAAAGGCCATAGTGCATCCGGCCAATCCGGTGATTGCCGGACGGCACCTTGCCTGTGCCGCGGCAGAACTTCCCCTGAACCTGGACGATCCTCTGGTACTTGAGTTTTCAGGCCTCATGGATCGTATTCTGAAGGAGGGCATTGTTCTGGAAGAAGCCTGCGGCAGGCGTCTGCTTTCTCCTTTAAAATATCCCCACCGGGGGGTGAATCTGCGGGGAGGGGGGCAGCCTCTGGACATTGTGGATCTGGCAAGCGGTCATACCATTGGCGGAAGTGATGCTGTCCGCGCCATGCGTGAAGCCCATCCCGGTGCCGTTTATATTCACAATGGAGAACATTACCTTGTGGAGACACTGGATCTGGACAGGGCAAGGGTTGGGGTGCGCAGGGAAAAGGTGCATTATTTTACCCGGTCCAGAGGATTCAAAGAAACAAGGATACTGGAAATCTTTGAGACAAGAAGGGTTTTGGGAACAAGGGTGGGATTGTGTCGCCTTGAGGTGACGGATCAGATCACAGGCTATGAAAAACGTCATATCAAGGGGCAGCGTTTTTTAGGGGTGACGCCTCTGGATCTGCCGCCCCAGCTTTTTGAAACTGAAGGCATCTGGATTGAAATCCCCGAAAGGGTGGAGCAGGAGCTTATTGAAAAGCAGATGCATTTCATGGGTGGCATTCATGCCCTGGAACATGCGGCCATCGGTATGCTGCCTCTGGTGGTCATGTGTGACCGCAATGATCTTGGCGGCATTTCCCAGCCCTTTCATCCCCAGATCCAGAGGGGTTGTGTCTTTATCTATGACGGGGTAGCAGGGGGTATAGGGCTTTGCAGGGAGGCCTTTTTAAAGGCGGAAAACCTCCTTGAACGGACCCTGAATCTGGTGAAAAACTGTTTATGTGAAAGCGGATGCCCAGCCTGTGTCCATTCTCCCAAATGCGGTTCCGGCAATCGGCCCATTGATAAGGCTGCTGCGGCTTTTCTTCTGGAGCTTCTGCTCTCACCTTCAAAGGAAGTTTTGCCCGATCTGCCGGAGTTGGCTTTGATGCCGGAGGTCCGGGAGCCTTCTCCAGCCTTTGGCGGACGCTATCTGGTTCTTGATCTTGAAACCCGCAGATCCGCAGCAGAAGTGGGCGGCTGGCACAGGGCGGATCGTATGGAAGTCAGCTGTGTTGTGGTCTATGATTCTTTTGTGGATGACTGCATCACCTTTCTGGCTGAGGATGTGGATGAGCTGATTTTTCTTCTTAAGGAGGCCGACCTTGTGGTGGGCTTTAATATACTGCGCTTTGATTACAGGGTCTTGTCCGGATACACGGATTTTGATTTTTCTTCCCTGCCTACCATGGATCTTCTGGTGAAGGTCCATGAACGCCTTGGCTACAGGCTTTCTCTGGATCATCTGGGCAGGGAAACTCTGGGGGCACAGAAAAGTGCCGATGGTCTTCTGGCCCTTCAGTGGTGGAAGGAGGGGAGGCTAAAGGAAATTATAGACTATTGCCGTCAGGATGTGCTCCTGACCAGAGATCTTTATTTATATGGTGTAACAAAAGGCTTTCTGCTCTTCCGGAACAAGGCCGGCCATGGGGTGCGCCTGCCTGTGGACTTTTTGAGTGCATAGGATTCGGAGCATTGTTCATGGTATTCTTGTCTCACCTGTTGGCTTGCAGATGGTACCTGCATTGGGAAATATATGTGTCACCACTGCAGAGTATAAGAATTTTAGCAGGCTGGGATTCAGGTACTGGCTTGAAGGGACTTTTTTTCAATGATACGCATGATAAATTCAAAGGTGAAGCTGGCACTGAGATCGGCGCTTTCCTTTTCAAAGAAAGAAAAATCTTCAAGGGAGTCTTCATTGGCATGGTCACAGATGGTCCTGATGCAGACAAAGGGGACTTGATTGATAAAGGCCGTGTGTGCGATGGCAGCACTTTCCATGTCCACACAGTCCGGTCTGTGGGCCTCCTTGATTTTTCTTTTTTCTTCAGGGTCTTTGATAAAACGTTCACCGCTGACAATCTTTCCTGATTTTACCCTTCCTTCTTCATATTCCTGTCCCATGGCATCCAGCTCTTTGAAAGCCTTTTCATCGGGTAAAAAGGAGACCTGATATGGGAAACAGTGCTTCATTTGCCCACTGCTCACATCATGGTAGCCCAGTTCCCTTGCGATAATAATATCCCCGATTCTGTTGTTTTCATGCATGCTACCCGCAATGCCTGTAATGATGAGAAGATCCGGCTGAAAAAGGGTGATGGCATGCTGGCTGATGGCCGCAGCGTTGACCTTTCCAACACCGCACTGAACAAGATAAATTCCAGCATGGTTCATTTCTCTGAAATAGTAATCCATGCTGTTCAGAGTTCCTGATTTTTCTGCCTTAAGCCTGAAGATCAGACCTTCTATTTCCGTATGCATTGCTGCAACAACAAGTAGTTTCATCTTTGTTTTCCGGTGCTTATTTTTTGTCTGTCCTGTCAGAATACCTGAAATACCAGCAAGCTGTAAGCATCATACTATTCCATGGGTTCATCCTGCCTGCCCTGTACGGACACCATGGACTCAGGTATAAGATAGCTTCTCATTTTTGAAGCAAAATAAATCAGAAGCCAGATGTCATCCTCTGTTCTGTTGCCCCGTCTGCCAACAACCCTTCCCTGACAACCGTTAAAGGGATGACCCGGATGATTAACCATGACAACTGTCTGCAGTTCCATCATTTTATTCCTTCCCAAGCCTGCTTCCTTTAACGGTTTTTCATCAGTTTTTAAGTTTGTGAGCCTCAGGTCTGCTCAGTCTCTCAGATTTTCCACATTCTCACCAAAGGGTTGGCTGGCAAGCTCATCTTTGTCCGAGAGGATGAGGTCAGCTGCAATACCTGCTGTCTCTGTGATGATTTCACGGCAGTACAGGGCATGGTCGCGGCACAGCCATTCCGACTCCCATTTTCCTGCCAGTTCCCTGCACAGGGTATGGCCGAATTTTTCTTTGAAACGGTTGGGAATCTGATTGAAAATTCTGTATATGCCGGGTTTGCCATAAAGCTGTTCCTTAGACCGTTTTGCTATCTCTTTCTGATCATCTCCTGCTGGAAGCTCTGTTCTGCCATGTACGGCACTCACGGCCATGACAGCACCGACAAGGGCTCCGCAGGTATCTCCGAAAAGGCCTATACCTCCACCGAATCCTGTAGCGCATCTTTTGGCATCCACATGCATCCCCGTATCCGCCAGGGAAAAAACGGCTTCTGTGATGCATTCAGCGCAGTTATATCCAAGGGAAAAGTTTTTTCTGGCTCTCTGGCGGATCTTCTCTGTCAATTCTTCCTTTTCCATGATGATTCCTCCATGATTATACATTCTCAAGGTTTTAAACAGTTGTAATTATTGAGCACATTTTATCTTGAAAAATTGTTTATTAATTTCAGAATCCTGGTTCCAGAAAAAGACAACCGGGCTGTTTGTGAGTGACATTGCAATCGTTTCGGATCAGAGCTTTGAAGGCCTGTGCGAAAGAAGCGGCAAACTGTCTGAGCCGCCACAAAGGCAGCGTGCTTAAGCCTACCATGGTAATAAAAAAGCATATCCTGCCTGTGGCGGGGAGTTTTTGCCGCTTCCGCATAGGGCAAGAAGCTCTAAGAATAAGATTGCGTCATGAACAAATGGCTTGGTTGTCTATGCATCTGATTGAAGGTATTCGATTTGTCAAAGGAAAATTGTGCTGAACAGTTACAAGCAGTTTTAAAAAATGCTATGGTCTTTTGGGAAGAAAGGGGAAAAAAACGTATTCCTTATCCTGTACCTGAAATATGGCCCGATCCTCCTCATTTTCCGTAAGTTTTCCTTCAATGATACGCTTGCATCCGAAATCATGGAAAAGGATCTGGTGGGTGGGCATGACCTCTTCGCTGACACCCTGATCCCTGTAGGCTTTCTGCTGTTCTTCGGGAGAAAGTTTGCGTACCCGTAACTGCTGACACCGTTCACGGGTTTCTTCGTTGTTCTGGCGGATGGCAACAACATAGTTTCCGTAAGATTTTATGGGCATTCTGATTTCCATGTCAGATCATCCTTCCTTCTCTTTATGACAAAAAAGCATACTTATTCTGGAACAGAGAATATGGCCTGAAGGTCTTCAGACCAGCAGAACACCGGTCCATGTCACGCTCTCAGCCACGGGAAAAGTTGCTGTCTTCAGTCCGGCCCGTTCAAGGGTCGCCAGTACATCAATACCCATGGCTTCCATGGATGGACGGGCTTTAAAGGGATGGCGGCATATTGTCTTGCCCGTGAGGGCCACGCAGGAGTCACAGAGACGGCAGCAACCCCCGATCAGCCCCAGAGCAAAGCGGTAGCGGTACTCAAAAGCCCATTTTTCCGCCTGGTTTACAAGATGATGTAGTTTTCCGGCAGGAGCGTAGATCTCGGTTTTTCTTCCTTCAGCGGAATGTTGCGGGATATCTGCTTTTACCTGAATGAGAATGGCTTCATTGTAAAGGCTCAGTGCTTTCCGGAAAAATTCAATGGAAGGAACAACAAGGGGAGGGCACATGAGGTTTTTTCCGTAAGTGTCGCAGATGGGAATCTGGCACTTAATACGGACCCTTTCATCCACCAGAATAGCTGAGCTTTTTACTATTTTTGTGACAGAAGCTCCTTCCTGCATCAGGCGGGATGAAATTTCATTAAGAAATTCTGGACTTTCAAGGTCCGCAGCAGGGGCATGTGACAGGACCGGGATGGCCATTTGAGACCCCCTTTCTTTGCTTCCATGGGAAAAGCACAGAAGACCCATGGAGATGGTTTTCAGTGCTCAATGCCAGCCCTTGCCGTAACACCTTTATGATAATGGTGTTTGATTTCTCTGACCTCGCTTACCATATCAGCGAGTTCAATAATTTCTTCAGGAGCATAGCGTCCAGACAATACAAGATCAATCATGGGTGGCTTGTTTCGGATCAGCTCAACTACATCTTCCACCTCAATCAACCCAAAATCCATGGCCACATTGACTTCATCAAGGATGACCATCTGGTATTCGCCGGAGGCAATGGATTTCTCGGCTATCTTAAGTCCTTCCCGGGCCAGCTCCACATCCAGCGGTGCAGGATTTTCCTTCATAACGAAACTGGGCAGACCGCATTGTATTGCCGTCAGTCTCTCTGAAAGATATTTTTCTATGGCAAGTATTTCTCCATATTTTTCTCCCTTCATGAACTGGACGATCAGAACCCTGTTGCCGTGTCCGATGCTGCGGAGGGCCTGACCCAGGCAGGATGTGGTTTTTCCTTTTCCATCCCCTGTGATCACAAGCACCAGTCCCCGTTTATGGCGCTCCATGGTTGCTGCTATAGATTCTTCCATATAATGTCACTCCGAAAGGTAAGGCCCGGTTTCCCGCCGGGGAGAAGCCGGGCCTGAGGTTAAAGGTTTTTCTGACAGCTCTTTTCAGCATTTTTTCATGTCATTATTTTAGATAGCGGGAAGCAATTTCTTCCGCCAGTGTGTAGGGGTCTGTTTCCTTTTTAACCAGTTTTACTATCATGGCATCCAGTTCGCCTCTGGCCATAAGATCATTTAGTACGGGATCAAGAACCGCACAGCGTATGGCTTCGTTGAACTCCGTTGCTGCTTTTCTGCTGGACCAGTTTCCAATGAGGCTTTTGCTGACAAGATGTTCGTAGTGCTCGTTTATGCTTAATGCAAGATCGCTTACGCTCTGGCTGAAACCTTCGGGTTCAAAGGCATTGTCACATTTAAGAATTGGAGGCCGCCAGCCGCCGGGAAAAGCCGATTCCGGGGCCATGTTGAGCATGGTCACCAGTTCCCTGCGGAGCTTGGAAGATCCTTCCCTTTCAGCCTTGTTGATGACAAAAATACTTGCTATTTCCAGTATGCCTGCTTTGATGGCCTGAATATCATCACCCATGCCGGGTATGAGAACCACAAGGACAGTGTGGGCATAGTGCATGATGTCCACTTCCTGCTGGCCGGTACCCACCGTCTCCACAAGAATAACATCCTTGCCCATGACATCCATGATATGGATGGCATCCCCCACAGCCCTGGAAAGCCCGCCCAGAGCCCCCCGCGTGGCAACACTCCGTACGAAAACGCCGGGATCTTCCGCATGCCGCTGCATTCGTATGCGATCCCCGAGAATGGCACCGCCGGTAAAGGGACTGGTGGGATCCACGGCTATAACCCCTACGGTTCTCCCCATTTTACGGAACGAATCAATGAGTCCGTCCACGAGGGTGCTTTTGCCTGCCCCTGGAGGTCCCGTCAGGCCGACAACATGGGCATGGCCCGTTAAAGGAAAAATATCCTTCATGGTAGTGCGGGCTTCAGCTACATTATCTTCAATGTGACGTATAAGACGCGATGCAGATCTTACATCTCCGGATTGAATTTTTTTAACTTTATCGACCATATCAGTCTCTCTTTTTGACGTTTTTTCTGAACCAGTCCACGATATCGTCAAGTTTTTCTCCGGGAGTAAACAGTGCCTTCAGGCCTGCATCATAAAGGAACTGAAAATCCTGATCCGGTATAATGCCACCGCCAACCACATCAATGTCATCGGCTCCCCGCTGTCTGAGCTGTTCCACAACAGCAGGAAAAAGATAGCGGTGGGCGCCGGACAGACAGCTCAGCCCAACTACATCCACATCCTCCTGAATGGCTGCCGCCGCAATCTGTTCAGGGGTCTGATGGCAGCCCGTATAAATAACTTCAAAACCCGCATCCCGAAAACAGCGGGCCAGTACCCTGGCTCCTCTGTCATGACCGTCCAAACCCGGTTTTGCAACCATCACACGAATAATATGTTCTGACATTATGGATATACCTCCATGCGCTCATGTCGCGTTATACAGCCAGTTTCACAAATCATGTAGAGTCGGGAGGAACAGAATGCTTATTCATTCTGTCTCCCGGTTTCAGGCTTCAGATATTTTTCTGATCAGTAAAGACCCGGATCACGATATTCTCCGTACACCTCCCTGTATACGTCACAGACTTCCTGTACGGTAACGAGATTTTTAACGGCCTCAATGCAGTGGGGCATTACATTATCGCCTTTTTTACAGGCGTTTTTGATGTCTTCAAGGGATCTTTTGACAGCCTTGTCGTCCCTTTTTCTCCGGATGGCCTGAAGACTTTTGACCTGCTCGATTTCTACGGAATCATCAATTTCCACAAGGGGAATGGGTGAAGGTTCGGCGGAAACATACTTGTTGACACCCACCATGATTTTTTCACCGGCATCTATCTGCTTTTGGAAATGATAGGCCGCATCGGCAATTTCCAGCTGGGGATAGCCCTTTTCAATGGCAGCGACCATTCCTCCCATTTCATCAATTTTGTGGATATATTCCCAGGCCTTTTCTTCCAGCTCATTGGTAAGGGCTTCAACAAAATAGGAGCCTGCCAAAGGATCAATGGTATTGGCTACGCCGGTTTCTTCGGCAATGATCTGCTGGGTTCTCAGGGCGATCTGCACGGCATGGTCCGATGGCAGACAGAGTACTTCATCCAGAGAGTTGGTGTGCAGGGACTGGGTTCCTCCCAGTACGGCGGCAAGGGCCTGGGTGGCTGTCCGGATAACGTTGTTGTAAGGCTGCTGTGCAGTGAGGGAACATCCTGCTGTCTGGGTATGGAAACGCATCCACCAGGAACGCTCATCCTGGGATTTGTAGCGGTCACGCATGGCTTTGGCCCAGATTCTGCGGGCAGCCCTCAGCTTGGCTATTTCTTCGAAGAAATCACTGTGGGAGTTGAAGAAGAAGGAGAGTCTGGGAGCAAAGGTATCCACATGGAGTCCCTTGCGGCGGATAACATCTTCCACATATTCCATTCCATCCCTGAGGGTGAAAGCCAGCTCCTGCACAGCAGTAGCACCGGCTTCACGGATGTGATAACCACTTATGGAGATGGTATTCCAGCGGGGGACATGCTTGGCACCGAATTCTACGGTGTCGCTGACAAGTTTTACTGAAGGGTCCGGAGGGCACATGAGGGTTTTCTGGGCGATGAACTCCTTGAGCATGTCATTTTGTATGGTTCCCCCTATTTTTGTCAGGGGAATACCTTTAAGTTCTGCTGCGGCGCAGTACATGGCCCATAAAACCGTTGCCGGAGGATTTATGGTCATGGAAGTGGTAACCTGATCCATGGGGATTCCATCCACAAGCTGCATGAAGTCTTCCAGGGTATCAATGGCCACACCACATTTACCACATTCGCCCCTTGCTTTGGGAGAGTCTGTATCATAGCCCATGAGTGTGGGGAAATCAAAGGCCGTGCTGAGTCCTGTCTGTCCTTCCCTCAGCAGCATATGCCAGCGCTCATTGGTGGTTTTGGCATTACCCATTCCGGAAAACATCCGGAATGTCCAGTATTTTCCCCTGTAACCTGTGGGCTGGTTGCCCCTGATGAATGGAAACTGTCCCGGATACCCGATATCCTGTTCAAAATCCATGTGCTGAATGTCTTCGGGGCCGTAAAGCCTTTTGATTTCAAGGTCAGAGATCGTTGACCACCTGGGTTTCTGATCCGGACCTTTGGCAATGACTTTTTTTACCTCATCTTCCCATTTCTGCCTCATCCGGCTGGAGCTTTCCAGAACTTCCTTGGAAAAATGCATATGTTCACCAATCCTTTTTCTGAACTCAGGTTAACGGCACGCTGAAAGTTTATTTCAGCCTTGGATGGACCTTTTATCCTTATTTTATGAGTATTCACCCCGATTATGGTGACCTAAGGGGATGAAATCCTGCGGGAGACAGCCGGAGTATAATTTTCCGGTGTTTAAATTTAATGGAATCCTGCTGCTGTATCTGATCTGATGTCCCAGTCCTCATGGTGGAGGGACTTTTTTGCCAGATTCCCTTGGGGTAAAACAATCATTGTCGGGGTGATCAGTGTTTTTTTTGTTCGGGTTATCGCTTGATACTGTTTTATGATAAAGATTCAGTAAAATTACAGTATGCATACCGGATTATAATTTATTTTTCGTTTTATTCTGTTGTTTGCAATGAATATGCCAGTTTTCTCATTGAGAGGAGTAATTCCGGTTCCCCGTAAGGGTTTCCTGTGGAGATCAGAATCTTTGAGAGGTTTACCTATGGTTGCTTTTTTCATTTTCAAAGCTGATTTCTGATTTTATATCCCATGGAAGAAGGGATGTTGATTTATCTTGTTTTTGAATCTGAGGCTCTCTGCGAATGTGCACAAAGCGCCACGAAACGTTACCTTGATATTTAATGACCGTTTTGTTTAATGAAATTAGGCTTTTTTATAAATTGATAAAAAAATATGATGTGGCGAGTCAGTACACTAAGGCATGAATTGATATGTAAGTTCCGGACTGGCTGAATGCATGGCCTTAGTTTTGCAGCGTTATGATGATACTGAAACAGGATAAAGGCAGATGAGTTCGCTTGAATACTTTTATAATTTATTTTGGAAAGGTTATAATTATGACAGAAGATTTGGGTGGAAAACAGTCTTCGGAAGCTGTCTCTGCTTTGATTCTGGATCTTTTGCATCGCAGTATGGTCCACTACGGACTCTGGTTTGCAGAAGTAAGGCATCAGTTGGGGCCGGACAGCAGCCATGGGGTTATCGCAGAAGTTTCCGATAAGGTTCTTGGTGTATATATGAACCGTTTTGCAAAGGTTCTGGGTTTTTCCATGAAAGACGGTCTTCCTGAACCCCTGCTTAATTTACCAGAGGATAAACTGATGGCACTCCGGGATGCCGTCTCCCAGAACTGGCTGGCTCTGGACGGTCTCTGGTTTCAGGGTGTGGAATTTGAACATGGCATGAACGATGCCAAGCGATGCAATGATTCCTGCTGGGCCCACTTTTCTCCCTTTGAAGCGGCCATGATCCGTAAAAGCCTTGGGCTTGGGAAAAAACCCGGTCTGGATGGGCTGAAAAAGGCCTTGAATTATCGTCTCTACGCCTTTATCAATGAACAGAGCATTGAAGATACTGGTCCGGATCGTTTTGTTTTCCGTATGCACAAGTGCCGTGTCCAGGATGCGCGTAAACGTAAAGGTCTTGAGGATTATCCCTGTAAGAGTGCTGGGATGGTTGAATATCCTTTCTTTGCAAGGGAAATAGACCATAGGATAAAAACCCGCTGTGTGGCCTGTCCTCCGGATGCCCACCCTGAAGGATGGTGGTGCGCATGGGAATTTATTCTTGAAGAGGATAAAGCCTGAAAAATTCTTGCAAAGGCTGTAATGGATAAGAAATGATGGTCATCTGTCAGAAATTTTTTTAAATATGAATCCTTGAGTTTTTTCAGAGTCCATGACAGAAACGTTGCGTTCAGGGTGCGCTTTGCGCTTCATAGGGAATCCCGTGAAAATCGGGAACGGGCCCACCGCTGTAACCGGGGATGTTTTTTATAAGAGTGTCACTGTCCTTGAAAAGGATGGGAAGGCCATTAAAAAACAGATGATCCGGAAAGTCAGAAGACCTGCCCTGAAAGCATTTTCCCCGACCTCTTGAGGATCAGAGGGCGGAAAGAATGATCCTTATCCCTTAAGGGAGGGATCCCTTCCTGAACTCTATTTCCCCTTCGGGAAGAATGTTCAGAAGTGTGGTTTTTTCGTAATAATCGGGCCTTCTGTAAAATGGATTTCCTTGTTTTTTTAAGGAAATTTTCAGGTTTGCATGCAGGTCATGTATTCTTTACGGATATTTTCTTTCCCCTCCTTTTTCCCATCAGGTCCTGTGATAGATTTTTTGACGGTGCAGGTACCCTGAATGAAAAAAAACGCTGCCTTTTTTGGGATTTTCCTTCTTTTTTTCCCCTTTGTTCTTTCCGCTGAAACCCGGCGTATTCTGCCCATGGCTCCTAATCTTGTGGAGGCTGTGTTTGCGCTGGGAGCGGGAGATATGGTGGCGGCCATTCCTGAATATACCTCATGGCCTCCCGAGGCACTGGATCTTCCAGTGGTGGGAGGGTATTTCAACCCTAATCTTGAGCGTATTGCAGCCATCAGGCCAGACCTTGTCATTCTGCAGGGCAGGCATGAAAAGATGGATACATACTGCCGCAGACAGGGGATTCCCGTGCTGCGTGTAAGTATGGAAAACAGGGCTTCCATTACAGAGGGTATCCTTGTTCTGGGAAAAGCCCTGGAACGTGAAAATGAAGCTGTAAAACTTGTTGATTCTCTGGAAGCTGAGCTGGAAAAACTCCGCATACGATATGAGAGAGCCAATCCTCCCGCCATACTCCTTGTGCTGGGGACTACCCCCGGTACCCTTTCCCAGATCATGACCGCAGGAAAAGATTCCTACCTTACTGAACTTATCGCACTGGCCGGGGGGCGGAATATTTTTGATGACCATCCCCAGCGCTATCCCTCCATTTCCAAGGAAGCCATTCTCATGCGTCAGCCGGATATTATTCTGGAACTGCTTCCCGGAGAGTCTCCGCCAGCTCCGGAAGATCTTGTAAGAAAATGGCGGGCTCTTGGTCCGCTGCCTGCGGTGCGGCATGGTCGTATCCGGGTACTTTCCGCAAGTCATCTGCAGATGGCCGGTCCCCGTATTCCTGAAGCAACGGCCCTTTTGGGGGAGGTGATGGAGGAGATGATGTTATGGGAGAATTAAGGGGTGAAGCCCTTGAGTTTTCCCGGGAAAATGATTTTTTGCTCGGTCCTGTGGATGTGGAGGTTCAGCAGAAGGGACTATGCTGCATAATAGGTCCCAATGGCGGGGGCAAATCCACCCTTTTGCAGATTCTTGCAGGCGTACTCAGGCCTGACAAGGGTAAGGTTCTGCTGGAAGGACGGCCAGTGGCGCAGCTCCAGCGCAGGGATGTTGCTGTCAGGGTGGGTTATCTGCCCCAGGTCGTACGCTCCCTTTATGCTTTCCGAACGGATGCCGTGGTGGCCATGGGCCGTTTTCCCGTGGATGGCGGGCATATTGGGAGGGCTTCTGCCCGGGAGGCGGCAATGGCTGCCATGGAAAAAACCGGGATACTTCATTTGAAAGGTCGTTTTCTTTCCGATCTTTCCGGTGGAGAGCGGCAGAGGGTGCTGCTGGCCTCTGTACTTTGCAGAAATCCCGACTACCTGCTGCTGGATGAACCGACCACAGGCCTTGATCCCCATCATGGGGCTGAATTTTTTTCCCTTTTGCAAAAAGAAACAAGATCCAGTTCCGGTGCGCTGGTGGTGAGCCATGATATCAATCTGGCCGCAGCCTTTGCGGACAATTTGATTTTTATGGATCAGGGACGGATTCTGGCCAGAGGAAAGCCTGCTGATGTTATGAATTCCGAAGTTCTTGCCAGAGCCTATGGCAGATCCATGGCCGTATGGTCCCATCCCGATGGCAGAGGCGGCAGGGTGCTGTTGCCGGAGAGGAAGGATTTTCTGTGATTGGAAGTGCAGAAAAAATTCACTGGCTGATCTACGGTCTTCTGGCTCTTGGGGCACTCTGCATTCTCCCTTTTTTTGGGGCGGAAGCAACGCCACCCGCTGCTTTTTTTGAGCTTTTTTCCGGGGAAAGGAGTCTTTCCGCAGAAATTCTTCTTCATCACCGATTTCCAAGGGTGCTGCTGGCCTTTATCTGCGGCATGGGACTGGCTGCCTGTGGTGCTGCTTTGCAGGTAATGCTGGAAAATCCCCTGGCAGAGCCCTTTGTACTGGGCATTGCAGGCTGTGCCGCTGTCGGTGCTTCCATGGCCCTTTCTTTTCCTGTCTGGCTTGTGTATTGCGGCCCATTTTCTTCGGTTCAGATACTTGCCTTTGCCGGATCATTGATGGCTGTGGGGCTTTCCCTGAAGCTGGCTTCCCGTTTCGGCGGGGCTGCTGAAACGGTTATCCTTGCCGGTGTAACAGTGAATATCCTCTGTGGTGCCCTGATGATGCTGATCCGTTATTTTGTGGACCCATCAAGGCTTGTGGTGATGGATCGCTGGCTAATGGGCGGGCTGGATGTGGTGGGCTGGGACAGCCTTATGGCCATGTTTCCCTTTGTTATAATAGGAAGCCTCCTGCTTTTTCCCTTAGGCCCGGCCTTGAATCTCATGGCTGTTGATCCTGTTCTTGCAAGGGCTCACGGGGTACCCGTCAGCCGGGTGCGTCTGCGGATCTGCCTTGCCACAGGATGTCTTGTGGGTGCGGCTGTGGCTTTTTCCGGTCCCATCGGCTTTGTGGGCCTGATTATTCCCCAGGCCGTGCGGAGGATTTCCGGTCCGGATATGCGTACGGGACTCTTTTTTTCGGCTTTGGCAGGGGGAGCTTTCCTTGCCTTCTGTGACATGCTGGCAAGAACCCTTGTGGCTCCTACGGAAATGCCCGTGGGTATTTTGACCGCTGTGATTGGTGGGCCTGTTTTTTTGAGGATGCTTTGGAAACGCTCCCTGTAAGGGTGCGCCTTAACTTTGATGGAAGAATATTGGAAAGGATAAAAAAATGATGAGAAGACAGGCATGGATGACGAGTTTGGTTCTGGTTCTGCTGACGGGATTTCTTCCCCTTTATCTATGGGCTCAGACCTTTGTTCCGGCAACCTTTGAGGATGTGGACCGGAAACATTTTACCGATGGTTACTGGAACGGCAGTGACGGTAGTGGGGAAATACGGTCAGGCACCATGACCTTTAAAAATGATTATAATCAGGAATGGAGTGCCTGGAGCGGTTTTGCCCTTTCTACGAAAAAGGATACCTGGACAAAGGATTTTTCAAACCAGTACAGCGCCATAACCGGCGAAGGTATTGATGGTTCTTCTACCTATGCCGTTGGATATATTGGTGGAGCAAGCCCTGAACTGGTGCTGGATTCCCCGCATACCCTCAGCGGTCTTTATGTGACCAACACCACCTATGCTTACGGTTCCATGGAAAAAGGGGATGATTTTGCAAAAAAATTTGTTGCAGGAGACTGGTTGCGTCTGACCATAGAAGGCCGCAACTCAGCAGGCGATATAGCAGGTCGGCAGGTGGTTTATCTGGCGGATTTCCGGTCAGGTGCGTCCAGTCCTTATATTCTGGATACATGGAAATGGGTGGATCTTGCCTCCATGGGACCAGTAAAGCGCCTCTCCTTTTCCCTTGAATCCACGGATATGGGTGAGTGGGGCATGAACACCCCCGCCTATTTTGCCCTGGACAATGTGGGTGGTCCGCGTATCAAAGAAGCGGAAGGTTCCAGCTCCAGCTGTTTTATCAATTCTCTGGGTTTTTGATATGAATCCAGCCCATGCTGTATTTTTCCTTTTTTTTTCTGCTTTTATTGTTTCCTTATTTCCCGGTTTTGCCTCAGGAGATTCACCTGTAAAGCTTGAAACCATTGTGGTGACGGCGGGTCGGGAAGATAAGGGGGCGGAAAGGCTTGCCAGACCAGTCCGGGTCTTGGACAGGCAAGACCTGAGCCGCATACCCGGAGCCGGGCTGGTGGATGTGCTGGCAAGGGAGGCTGGGCTTGTTCCCAGAGAAGGTGTGGGGAAATCAGGAGGGCTGGATATAAGGGGTATGGGAGACACATCATCCAGCAATGTTCTGGTGCTGCTGGATGATGTTCCCATGAACGCAAGGGATCTTTCAGGTGTGGATTTTTCCACCATCGCCATGGAAGACATTGAGCGCATAGAGATTATCCGTGGCAGCGGAGCCGTACACTGGGGCAGCGGAGCTGTGGGTGGTGTTATCCGTATTGTCACGAAAAAACCGGCAGAACTTTCTGCCACCCTCTCCTCGGAGACGGGAAGTTTTGGGCATAGAAAAAACCGAATCCAGACTTCCGGCAGCAGTAAAGATTTTGCCTTCCGTCTTTATGGCGGACATAATCAAACCAGTGGTTATCGGGAGAACAGTGCCTTTGAAGCGAAAGATGCGGGGCTGGATCTTCGTCTTGGTAGAAAAGGCCCTTTCTCCTTTGCTCTGTCCGGCCATGTTCATGAAGATACCTATGGTCTTCCCGGCCCTGTTACTGCGGGCAGATCCCGTAAAAGCGCATCCACTCCCCATGACGGCGGAGAAACCTTTGAAAAAAGATTCACGGCAAGGGCGGAAGGCGATTTTGATTCCATCGGAACCCTGAAGTTGCAACGCAGTTTGCGTTACAGGGATCAGAAAATGGATATGACGGGCAGGCAGAGCTGGGAAGAGATGGAAATTTTGCCCGTGGATATTGCGGTTACGGAAAAAATATTGCGTGCAGATTATCATCTTCCCTTTGCCGGAAACAGCCTGCATCTTGGCCTTGATCATCTGGAAAGCCATTATATAAGAACAGATCCCGATGCTAATCTAGCCCGTCGTCACAATGGAAGAATTATTGAATACGGTGCTTTTGCAGCAGCTGATTTAGGTATAACGGAATCCTTGCGGCTGGCTCTGGGGGGACGCTACCATCATGTGGATGCGGATTATCGTTATGACAGAATGGATCTTCAGGAATGGCGGCAGTATGCTTTAAGGAGCGAGGCATGGGAAAAGCAGGCATGGGATGCAGGGCTTATTTACGAAGTAAATTCAGAATTACATCTTTACACTTCCTTTGCCAGCAGTTTCAGAAGTCCCAATGTGGATGAACTGGCAAAGGCGTCATCGGATTTGAGACCCCAGGAAACCCGACATATGGAGCTGGGTTTCCGCACTTTTGCCCCTGGCCGGTACCGGCTGGAAGCGGGGCTTTTTTCCATGGAAGCCCATGATGAAATTTATTATGACAGTCTTCTGCAGGAAAACCGCAATTACGAAGATACTACCCTGAGGCGGGGGCTTGAAACTTCCTTGAGTCTTTATCCTTCACCTTCATTGAGTTTTCGTCTGGACATGACTTTGATGCAGGCCAGATTTGAAAAAAAGGATACGGTTATTCCCCTTGTACCTGAGCGCCATGCAGGTCTGCAGATCTCATGGGAGCCTGTGGAAGTAGTTGGGCTTCATCTGGCAGGCCGCTGGTTTGACAGCCGCTATGACGGCAATGATTATGATAACAGGGAAAAGAAGCTGGATGCCTTCCATGTCTGGGATATACGGGCCCGTCTGCACAGGGCACCTTTGGATATCTTCATGGAAATAAATAATATGCTGGATGAAGAATATGCCCTGGCTGCCTATTCAGGGGCATTTTATCCCATGCCGGGCAGGCAGTTTAAAGCGGGGGTGGCCTTATGGTTTTAAGAAAAGTAAGGGGAAAAAGGGGTCTGATAATCATATAAAGGACTACCTCACCGAGTCTTGTAAAAAATTGACACCTCCCTATTCATAGTAGCACTATGAAACCAAGGGCAAGAGACTTAAATCTCAATAGGATTTAGGAGGTGTCTTATGAAAACTTACGCTGGAATCGACCTGCATTCAAGCAATAATTTTATTGTAGTCATTGATAACGATGACAAACGACTCTTTGAAAAGCGATTACCCAATACGATTGAAGATGT
>NZ_VDMB01000026.1 GCF_006175995.1 Desulfobotulus mexicanus | reverse complement strand
TCWTCMTACCTTCGTTTATMAGTCTTTCCGCTGTAGTCATGGCAAGCTCCTTTCCTTTCAGGCTTACAYTACCTATSGTCTCAGCCACATATTCAGGCTGAAGATCTGTGGATTTAAAAATGTACTCTATGGCATTTTTGATGATCTTAAGACCATCTTCATCTTCAAACAAAGAGGATGCCAGCTCAAAATATTCCTTTATGTTGTCTTTCAGCTTCTCTGGATGAAAAATGTTCTTAAAAATGAGCATACAGAACTTCATGGAAACCATTACAAAGAGCTTCTCTTTGATATCCTCATCTTGCCAGCTTGAAAGATCCACAAAAACATACTCTGAATCCGGGATGAAGGGCTTGATCATGGGAGGCAGGTCTTTAAAACAGTCACTGAGAAGACCTGGCTGCCATTTTCTTTCTCCATTATAGATCACTATGGGAATAATAGGGGTGCGTTCTATTTTCTGCTTACGGCAGCGTTCCCAAAAACCACCCGTGTATAAGTGAATCTGAAAAGGAAGATCATTATCCACATAGCTTTTATGCTCAAAAAGCAGAGCTATACGAATCAGCGTACCTTTGAACTGACAGCTGTAAAGCAGATCAGAAAAATACTCTGACAGCTCCTAACCCAAAAAAGAACCCTTTTCCTCCTTCAGGGTACCCAGATCCAGTTCCTCAAGTATGGCAGGCGGCAGGGATGACCGTACCAGTTCCTCTGCATGGCCCTCTACCTCTAAAATCTTCTTGAAAAAAACATCATGGTTGCCCACTGGCTTCCTCTCAATCCTATTACGCTGTTCTTACAGTAAAAACTCCTGCATGGCTACAGACTTGCAGCAGCCATGGGCGACACCCCTTATTATCAATAATTATAATCCCCTGAATCAGAAAGCGCAAGAAACAGCAGCCAAAAGATCCCTCTGCTCGATACCACCCGGAAGACCAGATTTACACCTTATATATAGGGGCCACAGGATCAGCCCCCCCTGCCATCTTCCCATCAGACACCCTCGGCCTTGGTTCTGGCTATGGTTCTGCGGCTCACACCCAAGGCTCCCTAGATCTCACTGTAGGTCAGACCCCTGCCCAGCAAGGCAAGGATCTTCTCCCGTTTGATACTGTCTCTTTTACGGCCACCGTACTTACCTTCCATCTTTGCCCTGCCATGGCTGCCAATGTAGCTTCATATTGCCAGAATTCAGACCTCGCCCTTATCCTTCACACCACCCCCAGCTTTTTCATACGGCTGCGGAGGGTATTGGGATGCAGTCCCAGAATGGCGGCTGCTCCCCTTTCACCGGCAATTCTGCCCGCTGTTTCCCGCAAAACAGCACGAATATGTTCAGCCATCACCCCATCCAGCGTCCGGTTTCCCGTAAAATCCTCTCTGCCCTCCCTTACAACTTCATGCCCCCTGTCCGGCAGAAGGGAAAAGGAAAGGGGCCTGCCCTGACAGAGGATCAGGGCACGCTCCACCACATTCTGAAGCTCCCGCACGTTGCCGGGCCAGTCATAGGCCATCAGCCCGTCCAGTCCTCCGGGGGCGATATCGGGGCGATAGGGAAGATTCATCTCTTCACATTTCATACGGATGAAATGATGCACCATGGCAGGGATATCCTGCTTTCTTTCCCTGAGTGGCGGAATATGAACGGGAAAAACATTGAGGCGATACCAGAGATCCCGGCGGAACTCTCCCGAAGGAATCATGGATTCCAGATTCCTGTGGGTGGCGGCAACAATGCGTACACTGGCCCTCATGGATCTGGCACCCCCTACCCTTTCAAATTCTCCACTCTGGAGAACCCGCAGAAGCTTCACCTGAGCACTGGCCGGGAGTTCTCCTATCTCATCGAGAAAAAGGGTTCCGCCATCGGCCCTTTCAAACCGTCCCGGCATGGTTTCCAGCGCCCCGGTAAAGGCCCCCTTTTCATGGCCGAAAAGCTCGGAATCGATGAGGGATTCGGGAATGGCACCGCAGTTGACCCGAATCAGCGGTCCTTGGGATCTGCGGGAAAGGGAATGGATTTCCGATGCCACCACTTCCTTTCCCGTACCCGTTTCGCCCAGAAGCAGCACGGGGCTGTCCGTGGGAGCCACATGGGCCATGAGCTTACGGACTTCCTTCAGTCCGCTGTCTGATCCCACCATAACACTTCCCATCATACGGCGGGCATCCTGCTGCAGGGCCTTATGATCCCGGACCAGATCCATGTAACGCAGGGCATTGGACAGGGCGATGGCAAAGGGTTCATTGAGTTCCCTCACCAGTGCCGCATGGCTGTCTTTATAATGATTGGCCCCAAGGGTTCCAAAGGTCAGATTGCCGATGAGGGTTTTCTGGATGCGCAGACCACAGGTCATGCTGCAGAAATCCCCTATTTCCATCTGCTGCAGGGCAGCCACTCCCGAACGCACCGTCCGCAGAATCTCCCGGTTGATGGGATGGGTATGATCCCGTATCCATGGTGTGGTATCGGATCTGGACCGGGCCTGCCATGATCGGATGGCTTCCCATGCGGCATCGGAAAGGGGAAAGCTCTCATCCAGAAGAAATCCCCCTCCATCATAGGCAAGGGCAATGACCCGTGAGCGTCTTTTTTCGTACTCATAGAGGGTGATGAAGAGGGCATCCAGCGGCAGTAGATCCTTCATGTATAAAAAAGCATCATAAAGGGCCTGATCCAGATCCAGACTGCCACAGATGCGGCGGGTTACTTCGCGGAAATGTTCATGGGTAATTTTCACGACATATCATACCTTTCACGAATATTCGTTTTCATAAAAACGATATATCGTAATACATCCTCCCTATCTTCTACGCAATAGCTGATTTTATTAATAAAATAACAGATGGCACATTAATAGCAATATTACTGATACGGTTACGCCAATCAAGATTAATTTTTTAAAAAAGGGGCATAATGAAATTCATCGAAACTGCAAAGATATACGGCCATTTGATATCATTTTTAGCAACACAAAACCGATACAACCTGAGCTACCACCCCGGAGCGATTGATCGAAACCGGTTTATCACTGCTGCTGAGGCCGCAAAACAGATACCCGATGGATCAACAGTTATCTCAGTGGGTATGGGCGGCCATGCCAGATGTTCAATTCTTTTCAGGGCCATCAGGAACAGCTATTTAAAGGATAAAACCCCAAAAAACTTAACATGGATGACCGTCAGTGCCCAAGGCGGCAGGGGAAAGGCACCTGGTACAGTTGAGGAAGTTGCGGTTTCCGGCCTGATCAAAGAATATATCAGCGGGCATGTGGAAACAGCGCACAAACAGCTTGAAATGGGCGCTAATAAAGAAATTGAAATCCACATCCTGCCCCAGGGTGAAATAACACAAATTTTACACAATCAGTCTGAAGGGAACACCACCAGCCTGAGCGAAATCGGCATCGGCACCTTTCTTGACCCTGATCTTGGAGGCAATACGGCTGCAACCCCGCACAGCACCAAATCCTATGTAAAGAAAAACGGAGATTTACTGGAGTACTCTCTGCCGAAAATCGATGTCGCTCTTTTCAATGCCCCTTATGCAGACAGTGAAGGCAACATCTATTTCAAAAACGCATCGGCCATTACAGAAATCCGTGAAGCAGCACTTGCGGCAAACTACAATGGTGGAAAAGTCATTGCCACGGTGTCTAAAATCATTGAAAAAGATGAAACATCCATAAGCCTGTCGTCAAAGCATGTCACCCATATTGTTGTGAACCCTGCCAATGAACAGACAGCAAGTATCAAACAGAAAAAATACTGGCCAATGTTTACTGAGGGGGCTAAGGAGTGCATGGAAAAATCCATTGCCAAAATGAATACAATCAATAAGATCACCTCATACACCCCTAAACGCGGCCCCGTTGAAAATGTACTTGCCAGAATGGCGGCATCCTTATTTGTTAAGGTGGCTCAAAAGGGCAATCTTGTAAATTTGGGGATTGGACTGCCGGAAGAAGTCGGTCGTCTTGTCTATGAAGGGGGACTCTTTGATGATTTTACCTTCTCCTCTGAAACCGGGGTTTATGGGGGGCTTCCGGCATCAGGTCTATTTTTCGGCGGTGCAATCAACCCTCAGAAAATGTACAGTTCCGCATGGATATTCAATCATTATAAAACCAGTCTTGATATTACGGTATTGGGAACACTTCAGGTCGATTCCAAGGGTAATGTCAATGTGTCCAAACGAGGTGAAGGTGTCAAAAACTATGTAGGCCCCGGCGGCTTCATGAATATTGCCGACAGCGCAAAAACGATTATCTTCATCGGCAGCTGGATGGCAAAGGCCGAATTTAAACTTAAAGATGGTAAACTGACCCTTATCAAAAAAGGAATTCCGAAATTCGTTGATGAAGTATTGGAGGTAACATTCAATGCTAAAGCTGCATTGAAAAGAGGCAAAACTGTTTACTATGTAACCACTGTCGGTATTTTCAAACTAACGGAAAAAGGCCCTGAACTGATTCAGGTGATGCCGGGCATTGATGTTAAAAAGGATATTCTGGAGGCCTCAACGGCAAAAATTCAGATTTCAGAAAATCTTGAACTGGTTCCTGAAAGCATTACCACCGGGAATGGCTATAAACTTGCCTGGGATTAAAGCAAAGAGGCAGGACAAAATAAAATCAGAAGGGTATAAAAAATTTGAACACAAAATAAAAAAACATTGTTTCGACATCTAAATAAATGATAATATAAGAACATGTTTTCACAAAAATTCATATAAAGGAGACAGGGCCATGAAAAAAATCAGTATATCAATCCTGACGATACTCATTTTGTACGGCAGCAGCGCCTTTGCCCAGACCCCTGTACGCGTGGGTGCCACCAACGAGCAACCGCCCTACACGATAGAAAACAATAATGGCATGATCAAAGATATCCTTGAAGCCCTTAACGGAATACAGAAAGACTATCTGAACTCTTCACCTCCCCCTCCCTGAGAACCCGACAATCCATTGAGTCGGGAGAACTGGACATGGTTGCCATGGTAAACATTGCATGGGGATATGACAGGAACACAGTCAAAGCCAGCAATGATATTCTTGAGGTAAAAGATAAATATTTTGCCCTGCGTTCAAAAACAGAAGACCAGTCTTATTTCCAAAAAGTAGGCATTGAACCCACCGTTGTTGTGAACGGCTTTACCTACCGTTTCTGCAATTTTGAAAAAAATCAGTCTGTACTCCGGGAAAAATACAATACCCACACAGTAAGAAACGAACCCACGGTAATTCAGATGGTACTCAACGAGAGAGGCAATATTGGTGTTTCATCAACAACAACCCTTGGCTATTTCAGCGTTACCCATCCCGAAGAATACAAAAAACTCCTCATTTCCGAAATCAATGACTCAGTATATCATCGGCATTTCATCATCCGCAATGATGCAGTTATTTCCCCTGAAATATTCAATGAATACCTCCAATCCATTAAAAATAATGGAACATTTCAGACAATATTAAAAAAATACGGCCTCCAATAGGCATACCCATTCCCAATGCTATAAAGGAAAACATTTCATGTACAAACATCAGCTTTAAGCAAGTATAAGGTTGGGTTGTGTATTTCACGGACAGGCGCAGGGCCTTCCCCTGTAAATGATTTTTACGGCGCTGTTTTATGCAGGGGCACCCTCTACGGGGACGCAGGCTGCCGGGTAAAACAGGTGAGAAGATATTCTGTAAAACTTTTTTTGACCTCAAAGTTGGGATAATTCAGACGATAGAGAACCTCGCCGGGCAGCACTTCCTCATGGGCAGTAATGGTAAGATAACCCGTCTGAAAGAGGAGGGTTTCCACAAAAATATTATCCAGCTCAAAGCTGCCAAGGAGTTCCGCCCCCACTTCAAGCTTCTCAATGGCCGGAATGGGATAATGCCGCTCCGTAAGAAGCTGAAGAAGAAATGCAGGAGTGCCGCTTTCAAACCAGTAGTTTCTGAAAAGTCCTTCCCTGAAAAAATTCAAGATACTGAAAGGATTATAAATCCTCTCTCCCAACCAGGAATAACCATTATACCAGCGCCGTATATCATCAAGGTTTTTTCCTTTCAGATGCTCTTCAAAAACACAAACAAGCTCCGATTCTGTAAGTCCGCAGATGGTTGCAAACATGGGGGAAAGGGTAATATCCACAAGATTGTTAAGCCCGGAAAACAGGCTTACCTTGGAAAACTTTGAAACCCCTGTGATAAAAACAAAGTGAAGATGAGCATCACTGTCTTTAATTACAGAATAAAAGTTTTTCAAGCCATCCCGGATCTCCTCAACCCTGTCTCTGCATATAATGTTATCCAGAATGGGCTTGTCGTATTCATCCACAAGAAGCACAACCCGTTGATTATACTTTATGGAGACAGACTCTATCAACTGGGCAAAACGGCCTGAAATACTCTTGAAATCAGACACAACACCAAATTTTTGTTCATAAAAATACAATATTTCAGCTATTTTTTCTTCCAGCTCACTCCGGCTTCCAATAATACCCTGCCCAAAGGATACACGAATCACAGGATAAACCTGTTCCCAGTCCCTCCTATTTTCCAGCCATAGGCCTTCAAACAGGCTTCGGTTTCCCTCAAAGGCTTCTTTTAATGTATCTACCATCAAGGATTTACCAAAGCGCCTTGGTCTGGAAAGAAAATAATATTTGCCTGTTTCTTCAAGATCATGCACGAACATAGATTTATCCACATAGGCATATCCATTCCCAATGATCTCCCTTAAATTACTGATTCCGACGGGCAGTTTTTTCATCATCTCATCTCCATTACATGCCCATGCCTTTATTTCAGCCCAGACATCAGAAATTCCTTAAACTCTTGAATATAAAAAAAGTCTCCCTTCCAGAACCGCTCAAAGCTCTATAAAGGGAGACTTTCCATGTACAAGACCAACATCAAATATTAAGCCACCCCCATTGGGATTGCAAGGATAAGGTGTTGGGTTGCGTATTTCACGGGCAGGCGCAGGGCCTTCCCCTGTGAATGATTTTTACGATGCGGAACACTTTGACACTTGCGCCTCTTTCGGCTAGATCCAGCAGGCAAGGGCATTGATAAAAAAAGATCTTTGCCAGACATTCTTTCAGACCAGACCCTGCACTGCAGACGCAGTCAGTATAGCAGACTTACAAGCAAAAGGAGTGACCATGCAGACATCCTGTACCCAGTGCGGCGAATGTTGCCGCAAAGGCGGACCCGCCCTGCACATTGAAGACAAGTTTCTCATCATGCAGGGCAAACTGCCTGCAAGCGGCCTTTTTACCCTTAGAAAAGGCGAGATTGGCATGGACCCGGTGGAAAACAAAAAAATCATACTGGAAGAAGAAATCATCAAAATCCAGCCGGACAGCAACAGGGACTGGGCCTGTATCCATCTTTCTGAAAAAGGGGACGCCTGTGATGTTTATGAAACCCGTCCTGTGGAATGCAGACTGCTGAAATGCTGGGACACCCGTGCCCTGCTGGCCCGCTATCAGGAAGACCGGCTTACCCGCAAAGATATTTTCGGCGGTGTTGAAGGTCTCTGGGATCTCATTGAAGACCATGAAAAGCGCTGCGGCTATGATACCATCCGCAGCCTTGTTGAAACCATAGAGGGAAAAAAAGGTGCCGACGAGGAAAGTGTCCGGAAACTCGGAGAAATCATTTTGTATGACAGACACATACGGGAGGTCATGCATGAAAAAAAACCGGAGATGGCAAAAATGACGGATCTTCTCTTTGGAAGACCTCTGATGCAGACACTGCCGGTTATGTTTGATCTGAAAATAGAAAAAAAAGAATCCGGCTGGGTGATCAAACCCAAACGGATTCCCGTATAAAAAAACCGTGGACAGGGCTGCCTCACCCCGACCCCCTCGCTTCGAGAGCCTCAGCCACCGCCCGGAGGGAGAGGGGGGGGACAAAAGGTATTTCTATTTTAGGAAATAGCCTAAGTCATCAGGCAGCCTGAGCTTCTGATATTTCCCCAGGCCGGATACCGGAAACGGGCAGAAAACAACCCGGCTTGCATTTCACCCCAAGGCATACAGGCTCAGGGCAGACGGCGCATCTGGCGTAATCTATTTCCGGGAGATTGCCTGCCATGGCAACGGCTCCGTGGGGGCAGGCTTTGGTGCAGAGACGGCAGCCGATGCAACCAAAGTCACAGGCTTTTTTAGTTTCTCCGCCCTTGTCCGGATTTTTGCAGAAAATCATGGTTTTTGCCGTTTCCGGAACCATGACAATCACATCCTTGGGGCAGGCCCGGACACAGATACCGCATCCGATGCAGGCTTCCTTATCCACTTCAGCAACACCACGCGCATTGACAAGGATAGCATTTTCAGGACAAACTGAAACACAGCTTCCAAGGCCAAGGCACCCCCATTTACAGGCCTTCTCCCCTTCCGTCAGCAAAGAAGCTGCACGGCAGTCGGAAATACCCTGATAAGTAAACAGGGAATGGCATCCCTCCACATTTCCACCACCACAGGCAACCACAGCTTTGGCAGCAAGCATTTCTTCGGCTTCCTTACCACTGATGCGGGCCACTTCACGGGCCACATCAGCCCCCCCCGGCGTGCAGAGAGCCGGAGAAACGCGGGGCTCAAGCACCACCTTTTCCGCATACTGCCGACATCCCGCATAACCGCAGGCACCGCACTGACCTGCGGGAAGCACACCTTCCACCAGATCAATGCGGGGATCTTCCTCCACATAAAGCCATTTGTCAGCAATGGCCAGCAAAAGACCGATAAGGGCACCCAGTCCGCTCAGGGCCAGTACAGAAATCAGGATATTCATTGCAAATTTTCTCCTTCTGGATTCGTGGAACCCGCAGGTGCGGGAATCTGTACAGATCTTGCTCCAAAAGCCGTCCTGTTTTCCGGACAGTATTTTTTATATAAAAAAGCAGACGCAAGGTACAAAACTCTATATATTAATGAAGGAAAGCGTATCTTTTTTCCAAAATACCCGTTCTTACTCTTTCGTCTTCCGCAAGCGTCCCTTTGTCCTGCAAATAACATTACAAGATTCATGCCATGTATTCAAAAGCTTTGACCTTTGATCCATTCCCAAAAAGGCTTCACCAATATTTTTTTGATTATCATTATCTTTCAGCCATAGCAAGCCTAAGCCTTTGAAATTAAACAACCATGTTTTACGCTTGTAGCCGGGCACCCGTAAAGGATGCCCCTGCAAAACAGGGACCGTAAAAAGACTCACAGACGCAGGCCTTACGCCTGCGACGAGCTGTCCCATCCGTCAAAAATTAAATCTGGCCTGTTTTTTGCTTTTATCATTAAAAGAGATGTATCAAACCACCTTCAGTGAGGAGCTGTCATGCGAACAACAGAGGCCATCGTCACCTTCACATCAGGAGAAAACACCCGAATTCAGGCCTGCAGACCCGAAGCCTGTGCCGCCTGTAAAGCCAGAAGTGTCTGTTCCGTAGATCCGGCAAGCATGGAGATAGAGGTCAAAACCCTTCCCGGTCTCAGAGCAGGAGACAAGGTTCTTGTGGGCATAGGAAACAGCGAGTTTGTAAGGGTCATGGCCCTTCTTTATGTCTCGCCCGTTGTCTTTTTTGTAAGTGCTGCACTTACCGCCCACCATGCCGCCAGCAGGCTGCACCTGCCGGCCGATGCCTTAGCTGCCTGTGCCGGTCTACTGTCCCTTGCACTGGCATTTTTTACCATACGCCACATCAGTTCCAGACTGGCCCGCTCTCCGGCATATGGACCAAAAATTTTAAAACGCATCAAAGGTCCGGAACAGTCCGCTTTTTCGGACAATCCCACAGAACCGCCCCGTCAGACCGAAGACAAAAACGAATCAATTCAAATAAAAACAACCATATAAACAATATGGCATTCATATTGCTAAACAATTCCATCAAGCAGGCTGCCTGAACCTCCTGTACAAACAGCCCCGATATCTCTCTCCCATCGGGGCTGCGTACAGTCACACCGGCCCCCTTTGTCTGTCAACCGGTAAGTATCGGTCATAGCCCTGCACATTCTTATGAACTTACGGATACAAAAGGCGGATTACCATGCAGCATTTACCACCAAAAAAGCTTCTGGCCATAGCCATTGTGCTTTCTCTGCTGGGTTTCGGGGCCTACACCCTCTTTCCGGCCCAGCCTCCCATGGAACCCGTACGTATACTTTTTGAAGGAAAGGCAGGCAATGTTCTTTTTGACCATCAGATCCATTCTGAAGATTACGGACTGGACTGTGCAAGCTGTCATCACAACCTGGATTACGGGGATGACACCTTTTCCTGCCTTGTCTGCCACGAAAAAGATTCTGAAGATCCCTTTATGCTTTCCTACATGGATGCCCTCCACGACCAGTGCATCCAGTGCCATGAAGATGAGCAGGCAGGGCCCGTGGATTGTGCAGCCTGTCATAGCCGCTGATATCAGATGCCACATCCCCATGCCCCTGCAAGGGACATACACATCTGCACCAGGAGATTCTTATGATTGTTAACCGACTGCTTACCCTTGGTTCTTCCCGGCTCAGGTATGCACTGCTGCCACCAACTCCCCCTGACCTGGACCCTCTGCCCGTCCCGCAGAGCGTCACCCTTCTTTCGGATCAGACTCTGGGCCATGGCATTGGTGGCAGGGAAGCCCTTCTGCGACTCAAGCAGATTCCGGGCAAGGAATTTAAACTTAAAAAAGGCGATGTCGTATCAAAGGGACAACTCCTTGAACTTTTTGACAAAGGCCATGCCGTCATATCCCCCATCTCCGGCACCGTGACAGGCATGACCCCCTATGTGGGAGACTATGGACGTGTCTATATGACCCTCACCATAGAAGCAGGAGAAACGGACTCCCCCCCTCAGGCGGAAAGTTTTCAGCGCAGCGACATGTTCCGGGCAGCTCCTGCACTTCCCGGCAAACCTGAGCTGCCCCAAAATCCGCCCCTGAGGGTTATTATCAACGGGCTTGGCTCCGATGTTCTGGCCACCAACAACCAGTACGTACTTAAGACAAGACAAAAAGATCTTGAAGCCGGACTGGAATGGATTCGCAGTACATGGCCTTCGGCTTCAGCCCACCTTATGGTGGTGGAAGGCCAGCAGCAGGAATGGAACAAGCTCAAGGGATGCCGCGTGCACGGAGTTGCACCGGTTTATCCGGCAGCTTCTCCCCGCCTCCTCCACCGCACTGTGACAGGAGAAGAAGCCCCTGCGGAAGCACCCCTCATGGAAGCAGGAACCCTTGTCCTGCAGGCCGAAGCCCTGGCTGCCATGGGAACTCTCTACGCAACGGGCGTTCCTCCCATGCAGAAACTGGTGCAGGTCATGGGAAAGGACGGCATTGGCCATCTGATTTCCGTTTGCATCGGAACGCCTGTTTCAAAGGTACTGGAACATCTGGGACTTAAGGCCGAATACGGAGACAGACTGATTCTGGGCGGCCCCATGACAGGCTATGCCGTATATACCGATGACTTCCCCATATGTCCGGACACGGATACCCTCCTCGTTCAGGCAGCAGAAAAGGGTGTTCCTTCACAGACCCCATCCTGCCTCAACTGCGGTGCCTGCAACCGCATCTGTCCGGCACGGGTTCCTGTGAATCTTCTTCTGCGGGTTCTGGAAGCTGGCCATTATGGGGAAGCAGCGGAATCCTTTGACCTTATGAGCTGCATCGACTGCGGCCTGTGCAGCTTTGTATGCCCCGGACGCATTCCCATTTTCCAGTATATTCAATTGGCCAAATACGAACACCGACGCTATCTGGCCGAAGAAGCGCAGAATCAGGAGGTGGCAGAATGATGTCTTCCGCAACCCGGTTCACCGTGGGGCATGCACCGTTCATGCACTGCGGACAGAGTATTTCCATCCGGCACCTCATCATCATGGCAGCAGCCCTTCCTGCCATAGTCCCAACGATTCTGCGCTTTGGCATGCCTGCCCTTGCAGTGCTTCTCATGGCCGTAGGCTCAGCCATGATCTGGGAAGTGCTTTTTCAGTTAATAAGCAGAAAGCCCTCTTCCGCAAAAGACGGCGGTGCTGCCCTGACCGGCCTTCTCATTGCCATGCTCATGCCCATGGCCATGCCATGGTGGGCTGTGGTCTGTGCAACGGGCCTTGCCGTAGGCCTTGGCCGGGAAATATATGGAGGCACGGGCACCCATCCCTTTAATCCTGCGGCTCTGGTCACAGCCCTTCTTCTCATATCCTGGCCCCACCTCTATGATCTGGATCGGACCTTTCTCAATTACACCCTTAATTTTCCGGCCATCTGGCCCCTCGTTGAAGTAAAGGCCATGGGAGCTGAAGCAGCCTTCCGCTTTAACATGGCCGATCTTTTTATGGGCAGGGAAATTGCCTATATCGGAACAGGCTGTGCCGCAGGGCTTCTGATCGGGGGCATCTTTCTCATGCTCACCGGCATTTCACGCTGGGAAATCTGCCTTTCCTTCCTTGCAGGTATTCTTCTTACGGCCACAGCTTTTCACCTGATGAATCCTGCCCTTTATGCAGGTCCCCTCTTCCATCTGCTCACGGGCAGCACCCTTCTGGTGGCCTTTTTTCTCATGCCTGAGGATGCAGGATCTCCGGTACTGCCCATACCCATGCTTATCTTTGGCCTTGGCGGCGGTGCACTGGTAATCATCATCCGTAATCTGGGTGTTTATGGAGACGGTGCTGTCTTTGCCGTTCTCCTGATGAATCTTCTTACGCCCATCCTGGACCGGATGCGGCCCAAAGCCCTGGGGAGGTCCTCATGGGAGAAATGATACGTATGGTGGTCACCCTTGCCATCCTCAGTGCCGTCTCCGGCGGAGTGCTGGCGGGAGTTCAGCAGTGGACCAAAGACCCCATTGAAAGACAGAAACTTGCCAATGAAAAAGCGCCGGTTATCCGGCAGATTCTTGAAGGCACGGAAAACGACCCCATTGCCGATCGGTTCACCTTAAATGACGGCAATCGTGACTATCTCATTTTTCCAGGCAAAGTGAACAATCAAAGCATCATGGTGCTGGAAGACAGGGCACAGGGCTATTCCGGAGATGTTCATGTGATGGTGGGCTTCAGCCTGAAGGACGATACCCTGATGGGTGCGGGTGTAACTACCCACAGCGAAACACCGGGCATAGGATCAAGGGCCAAGGATGACCCGTCCTTCACCCGTCAGTTTAAGGGTAAAAAAGCCGGATCACCGGAAAGCCTCCGCTTAGACGGTGGAAGCTTAGACAGCATAAGTGGTGCCACCATCACAGCCCGTGCGGTGGTTCAGGCAGTGGAACGGGCTTCTTCGGCCTACCTTCGCCTCAAACCCGAACTCGAATCTTCCAAAACGGAAAAGGAGGAATAAATGCCGCGTCCTTTGCATAAAGAGTTCCTCAAGGGACTGTGGGAAGAAATTCCGCCCTTCCGTCTGGTCCTTGGACTCTGCCCCGTACTGGCCGTTACCATGACCGTTGAAAACGGCATCGGCATGGGCCTTGCCACCACCTTTGTGCTGGTCTGCTCCAATGTGCTGATCTCCATTCTGAGAAATCAGATTCCACCCAAAGTGCGCATTGCCTGCTACATTCTTGTGATAGCAACCTTTGTCACCATTGTGGATATGCTCATGCAGGCCTTCACCTATCCTTTATACCAGAAGCTTGGAATTTTCATTCCCCTCATTGTCGTGAACTGTGTTGTTCTGGGAAGGGCCGAAGCCTTTGCCAGCAAAAACAGCGTCCTCCCATCCCTGGCCGACGGCCTTGGTATAGGCATCGGATTCACCCTTTCACTGGCTGCCCTTGGCGCTCTTCGGGAAGCCTTTGGAAACGGAACCCTGCTGGGACACAGTATTTTCGGTCCCGGATACCAGCCCCTCACATTTCTTGTGGAAGCGCCCGGTGCCTTTATAGGACTCGGTATTCTTCTGGGACTCATGAACCTCATCAGCCAGCGCCGATAGGAGCGAACCATGGAAACCTATATCCTCCTGGCCATTACCTGCATTCTTATCAACAACATT
This sequence comes from Desulfobotulus mexicanus, assembly GCF_006175995.1. Classification (NCBI taxonomy): domain Bacteria; kingdom Pseudomonadati; phylum Thermodesulfobacteriota; class Desulfobacteria; order Desulfobacterales; family Desulfobacteraceae; genus Desulfobotulus; species Desulfobotulus mexicanus. Next base: position 28,394 of record NZ_VDMB01000026.1, on the reverse strand, counting down.
GTTCTCACCCAGTATCTTGGCATCTGCCCCTTCATGGGCACTTCCAAGGCAATGGAAACAGCTGTGGGCATGTCCATGGCCGTTCTATTTGTTCTGGTCATGGCCGGTTCCGTAACATGGATGGTGGAACACTGGCTGCTGGCACCCATGGGCATCACCTTTCTGCGTACCATTGCCTTTATCCTCATAATTGCCTCACTGGTGCAGTTTGTGGAAATGTTCCTTAAAAAAAGTGCCCCCGGCCTTTATGCGGGTCTGGGCATCTTTCTCCCCCTTATCACCACCAACTGCGCCGTAATGGGGGCCTGTCTGCTGGCCATCAGTGCGGAATACACCTTTATTGAAACCCTGGTGGCATCCACAGCCTATGCCGTGGGTTTCGGTCTGGCCCTCACCCTCTTTGCGGGCATCCGGGAAAGACTTTTCCAGATGCGGGTTCCAGGCCCTTTCCGGGACACAGCCATCGGGCTGGTAACCGCAGGCGTAGTTTCTTTAAGCTTCTTTGCATTTAAAGGAATGGGCTGAAGGAAAATCTCCAATGCCCTTATCTGTTTTGAACAAGCCACAAGCTTTATCCATGAAGCCGTGCAACCCACGGCATAACCCTTGAAGGAGACATCATGGCAGCAAAAGAAAAAAAGCTCATGACCATCGACGGCAACACCGCAGCGGCCCATGTGGCCTATGCCTTCAGCGATCTTGCCACCATTTATCCCATTACCCCGTCCACTCCCATCGGTGAAATTTCCGATGCCTGGGCAGCAGACGGGCGTAAAAATATCTTCGGTCAGCCCGTGACCGTGCGCCAGCTCCAGTCCGAAGCCGGTGCTGCTGGGGCCATGCACGGCGCCCTTGCCGCAGGAACATACACTTCCACATTCACGGCATCCCAGGGGCTTCTGCTCATGATCCCCAACATGTACAAGATGTCAGGCGAACTCCTGCCCGCCGTCTTCCATGTAACGGCCCGTGCCGTGGCAGCCCATGCCCTTTCCATCTTCGGGGATCATCAGGATGTCATGGCCTGCCGCCAGACAAGCTTTGCCCTGCTCTGCTCCAATTCCGTGCAGGAAGCCATGGACATGGCCCTTGTAGCCCACCTTGCAGCCATTGAAGGAAGGGTTCCCTTCCTCCACTTCTTTGACGGCTTCCGTACCTCCCATGAAGTTCAGAAAATTGAAGCCATCGATTATGAAGACATGGCAAAGCTTGTGAACCGTGAAGCAGTAGCAGAGTTCAAGCACCATGCCATGAACCCCGAGCATCCTGAAATCCGCGGTACTGCCCAGAACCCGGACATCTACTTCCAGGGCCGTGAAGCCTGCAACATATTCTATGATGAACTGCCCCATGTGGTTACAGACTACATGAAAAAGGTCTCCGCACTTACGGGAAGACAGTACAATCTCTTTGATTATGTGGGTCATCCCGAGGCGGAACGTGTAATTGTTGCCATGGGTTCTGCCTGTGAAACCATTGAAGAGACCATTGATTACCTCGTGGAAAAGGGCGAGCGTGTTGGCCTTGTCAAAGTCCGCCTTTACCGCCCCTTTGTGAACGAGGCTTTCCTTGCTGCCCTGCCCTCCACTGTAGAGCGCATCACCGTACTCGACCGCACCAAAGAGCCGGGTGCCATTGGTGAGCCCCTCTACCTTGATGTCTGCACTGCCTTCATGGAGCACGGCGAAGCCCCCGGTATCGTGGGCGGACGCTATGGTCTGGGTTCCAAGGAATTCACACCCTCCATGGTTAAAACCGTTTATGACAACATGAAGGGCTTTGCCCCCAAAAACCACTTCACCATCGGCATCACCGATGATGTGACCCACACCTCCCTTGAGGTAAAAGAGCAGATTGATACCGCTCCCAAAGGTACGGTTCGCTGCAAGTTCTACGGCCTTGGTTCCGATGGTACCGTAGGTGCCAACAAAACCGCCATCAAGATTATCGGCGACCATACGGATCTTTATGCTCAGGCATACTTCTCCTATGACTCCAAAAAATCCGGCGGCATCACCGTCAGCCATCTTCGTTTTGGTAAAACCCCCATCAAGTCCACCTACCTTGTCAACACCCCGGACTTTGTGGCTGTACACAAAACCAATTATGTACAGCTTTATGATGTGCTGGATGGCATTATGGACGGCGGCACCTTCCTGCTCAACACCCACTGGACAGCTGAAGAGCTGGAAAATGAGCTGCCTGCAGATATGCGCCGTACCATTGCAGCAAAAAACATCAAGGTTTACACCATAGATGCCGTGAAAATCGCCTCTGAAATCGGCCTTGGTAACCGCATCAACATGGTTATGCAAACCGCCTTCTTCAAGCTTTCCGGCGTACTGCCCTTTGAAGAAGCTATTGATCTCCTTAAAAAAGACATTGCCAAAACCTATGGCAACAAGGGTGAGGCTATAGTTTCCATGAACATTAAGGCCGTGGAAAAGGCTCTGGATGCTCTGGTTGCAATACCCGTTCCCGCTTCATGGGCAACGGCGGTCAAAAGAACCGCAGGTGACATGGACGAGCCCGAATTCATCCAGAATGTCATGCGTCCCATGCTGGCCCAGAAAGGTGATGACCTGCCCGTATCCGCCTTCTCTCCCGACGGCGTCTTCCCCGTAGGCACCACCCTTTATGAAAAACGGGGTGTTGCCATCGCCGTACCCGAATGGATCATGGATAACTGCATCCAGTGCAACCAGTGCTCCTATGTCTGCCCCCATGCAGCCATCATCCCCATTCTCGCCACAGATGACGAGCTGGAAGGTGCCCCCGCAGACTTTAAAGTCATGGAAGCCAAGGGCAAAGAGCTGGAAGGCATGAAGTTCCGCATTCAGGTCAACACCCTTGACTGCTACGGCTGCGGTAACTGTGTGGACATCTGCCCCGCCAAAACTCCTGCTCTGATCATGAAGCCCCTGGAAACCCAGACTACAGTGGAAGTACCCAACCACGAATTCTCCCTCACCGTGCCCTTCAAGGCCGGCATCATGAACAGGGAATCCGTAAAAGGTTCCCAGTTTGTAAAACCCCTCATGGAATTCTCCGGCGCCTGCGCAGGCTGCGGAGAGACTCCCTATGTAAAACTTCTCACCCAGCTCTTTGGTGAGCGCATGTTCATCTCCAACGCCACGGGCTGTTCCTCCATCTGGGGCGGCAGTGCGCCCAGCGCACCCTACTGCACCAATGAAGACGGACACGGACCCACCTGGGGCAACTCCCTGTTTGAGGATACAGCCGAATTCGGCTACGGCAAAATGATTGCCGTCAAGCACCGCCGTGAAGGTATAGCCCAGCTGGTAAAAGAAGCCCTTGAGCTGGATCTGGATGCCGAGGTTAAGGCAGCCATGCAGGAATGGCTGGATACCATGTGGGACGGCAAAAAATCCCCAGTAACAGGACGCCGCATGGAAGCTGCCCTGGCAACGGCCCCTGCCCATGATATCATCGATCAAATTCTGGATCAGGCAGATCTCTTTGTAAAAAAATCCCACTGGATCTTCGGTGGTGACGGCTGGGCCTATGACATCGGGTTCGGCGGCCTTGACCATGTTCTGGCTTCAGGAGAAGACATCAATATCCTTGTCATGGACACGGAAGTTTACTCCAACACCGGCGGTCAGTCTTCCAAGGCAACACCTACGGGTGCCATTGCAAAGTTTGCCGCATCCGGCAAGAAAACGGCCAAAAAAGACCTTGGCCGCATGATGATGAGCTACGGCTATGTGTATGTAGCCTCCGTATCCATGGGTGCCAACAAGCAGCAGGTTCTCAAAGCCTTTGTGGAAGCGGAAAACTACCCCGGACCTTCCATTGTAATCTGCTATGCCCCCTGCATCAATCAGGGCATCAAAAAGGGCATGGGCAAGACTCAGGAAGAAATGAAGCTGGCTGTTCAGTCCGGTTACTGGCCGCTTTACCGCTTCAATCCCCTACTGGAAGAAGAGGGCAAGAATCCCTTTGTTCTGGAGTCCAAAGCTCCGGACGGAACCCTGCAGGAATTCCTTTCCGGTGAAAACCGCTTTGCCATGCTGGAAAAGAGCTTCCCCGAGGAATCTAAAAAACTCAGGGCTTCCATTGAAGCAGATTACGCAAGACGTTATGCAGCCTTGAAATACATGGCAGACGCCAAGGGCAGCGCAGAATAAAAAAATCCGGGAGGCCTTAAGGCTTCCCGGATGCAGGACAAAGAAAAGGGGATGCGGCCTGATGCCGTGTCCCCTTTTTTAACCGGTTATCAAAATTATTTAATTGAAGGCTTGATCTGAGTAATTCCATTGCGCGAAGGCTTACTACAGGTACAGGTTTCCTTGCATTTGACCTTGGTGTCAACTCTTCTGAGTGCATAACTTCCGGGTGCCTTTTCAATTTCCTTAAAATTACCTTTGCCGGGTATTCTTTTTGCAACCTCTTCACCTGCAAACTCAATGTTCCAATCATGCCAGTCAAGCCACCATGAACCTTCCTTTTTTCCAGCATTTTTGACCCAGTTTACAGGAGAATCAAATTCAAGATCTGCAGCCCTGTAGCCGTACTTATTTTTCACAGGAGGATTAACAACTCCTGCAACATGGCCCGAACCACCAAGAACAAACCTCACTCTTCCTGCAAAAAGAAGAGCTCCTTTAAATGAAGATTTCCACAAAACTATATGATCATCTTCAGTTGCAAGAAAATATGAAGGCGTTTTTATTTTTGAAATATCAATTGGAACGCCACCTATTTTTATTCCACCGGGATCCTTAAGCCTGTTTTCAATATACATATTCTGAAGGTAAAAAGCATACATTCCGGCAGGAAGATTTGTAGAGTCGGAATTCCAGTACAAAATATCAAAAGGAACAGGATCCCGTCCCTTTATATAACTGTTAACAGCATAGGACCATATAAGATCACTTGGTTTCAACATATTAAATGTCTTGGCAAGATGCCTTCCGTCAAGATATCCTACTTTTTTAATATCCTCGGTTATTTTTTTTACCTGAGATTGATCAAGAAAATTCCCAATTTCTCCTGGTTCGGAAAAATCTATCAATGTTGCCATATAAGTAAGGGATGCAAACCTTTGTTGCTTTTTTGACTCAAGATATGCGGCTGTTGTGGCAAGAATTGTTCCACCAGTACAATATCCAATAGCTGAGATCTTTTTAACTTTTGTTATTTTTTCAATCACATCAAGAACTTCAATATGACCTTCAAGCACATAATCTTCATATCTTTTTGAAGCATGCTCTGTTGATGGATTTACCCATGAAATTACAAAAACAGTGTAACCCTGATCCACCAGCCATTTGACCATGGAAATTTTTTCATTAATATCAAGAATATAATATTTATTTATAAAAGGAGGAGAAATTAAAACAGGAATCTTAAAAACTTTATCCGTAGTTGGGGAATACTGAATAAGCTGAAGAATATCATTTTGATAAACAACACTTCCTTTACTCAGTGCAATATTTTCTCCAAGCATAAATGCTGTATCATCTGAAATTCTAATATTAAGACTTCCATCTTCACAGTTTACATCATCTAAAAAATTATCAATGCCCTCAAAAATATTTTCACCTTTATGATCAAAGGTATATTTTAACAGTTCCGGGTTAGTGGCAAGAAAATTGGAAGGTGAAACAGCTTCAAGAAACTGCTTTGTATAAAACTCAACTCTTTTCTTTTTAACAGCCTCAATACCTTCAACATTTGAAACAGCTTCACTTAAGGTTTTCACGTTTAAAAGGTACAAATCTTTCATAAACTGAAAAAATGGAGTTTTATTCCACTCTTCTCCTGAAAATCTTTTATCTTTTTCCTGTTTTTCTTCTTTTTCCTGAGGATCCAATAAGTTTCCTACAATAGATGATGAAACTTCATTATAATCTTTCATCATTTTAAAACTTAGATTTAAAAGATTGCCGGGATTTAGTGCCATTTTTTGAAATACTTCAAAAAAATCAAACATAACCCCAGGTGCAGGAAGCTCACTTTTTACTTTATTTTTTGAAAGAGCATCTACATAACTTTTCTGCTTACTGGTAAATTTGATCATAAGATCATAAATTCTATCCAAATCAAATCCTGATGATGCTATTTCTTTTTCCATGCGCCCCCCAAAAACTTGAACTTTATTATTTTTTAAAACAAAAAACTTATCAGATTCCAAAATTTGCAGATAATAAAGTATCATTAAATAATAAAAAATGCTTTAAAATACATAGTAATGATAACAAATAAGGATAGATCGTGGTTCGTCCCTCACACGATCTATCCTTATTTGTTGGCCTTCAACTACCAATTTCCAGTTAGCCATTAAATCCTCCTGATGGATTTCAACCCTTCTCCGGAACCTTCTTCCCGGCCTGCTGGCTCCCCACCCGCTAATTTTCTAATCTTTCAATCCGGAAGCAGATCATAAAAATAGCGCATGGCATCTGAACGGGAAACAATGCCGATAATTTTACCATCCCGGATCACAGGCAAGCGGCCGATATCATATTTTACCATCACCTTTGCTGCTTCCATGGGGCTTTTTTCCGGACCTATGGTGATGACATTACGGCTCATGAAAGCCTTTACCGGCGACTTTTTCTGGGCCTCTTTTCTTATTTTTCTGAAATCACGGCGGGAGATCACACCGGTCAGCACCCCGTCCTCCACCACAGGAAGCCCTGTGCATCCCTTTTCCTCCAGCACTTCCCAGACCTCATGCATGGGCATGCTGGCCTCAACGGTTTTAACGGGATAACTCATAATATCGCTTAACTGAATGGAGCTCTGCTGATTTCCCTCCAGAAGGGCCATCATCTGATCCACCACGGCCTCAGGATTGACCATGTCCAGCATTGCCGAGCCAGCCGCAGGATGCCCTCCGCCGCCAAGACTTCGCATGATGGACCCCACGTTCAGATCTTCGGTTTTACTCCGGCCGATGACAAAGGTACGCTGACGCTCAAGGTCCGTGAACACCCCAAAGGCAGCATCCACATTCATGATCTCCCTGTACATATTAATTACAACGGAAAGATTGCCCACATGCCCCTCGATCACCATGCGGCTGATGGCAATGCGGTGGCCCTTCACATCCACCTTGGCTGATTCTCCGGCCTGTATCATCTCAAAAAGAATGTCTTTCTGCCGCTCTCCGTAAACAGGGCGAAGAAAGGTGGAGAGTACATTCAGATCCGCCCTGTTTTCCAGAAGATAAGCCGCTGCCAACGCATCCTCGGATTTAGTGGAACTGAAACTCAAATTCCCCGTATCCTCATAAAGCCCCAGCAGAAAGAGGGTGGCCTGCATGGGTGTCAGGCGCATGCCCTGCTCCCGGAGGCGTCTTACCAGAAGAGTTACAGTGGCACCCACAAATTCCCTGCAGGTCCACTGGGGCTGCATATCGCCTTCCGGATGATGATCCCAGAGGATGAGCTCCAGATCCTTATTTTTCTGAAGCCTGCGCAGATGCCCGTCCAGCCTTGCCCAGGATCCCGTATCCACCACAATCAGACGCCGGACCTTATCAAGTTCTGCTTCTTTGGGGAGATAGGTATCAAAGATATCCTTATGAATGGATAAAAAAGCTTTCACATTGGGATTGAGATCGTTGGGCCTTACGGGTACAGCACCCGGATACAAAAGAGTTGCCGCAACCATGGAGGCCACAGCATCGAAATCCGCATTCTTATGGGTAGTGATGATATCCATGACCCTCACATCCTGAAATTCAGTCTATTATGCGCGCCATGCCAGTCAATGCAACCGGCAGTGAGACGGGATTTAAAAATACCGCCTGTCTTCCAGACAAACCTTTTTTCAGCCGGACTGCACTGCTTTCTTATGGAATTTTTTTCATTTCCACAGTCTCAGAAGACATCCTGTCTTCAGATTCCTTACCCTGCCTGTTGTCAGATATAAGTTGTGTCTTTTCTTCTTTACAGGCAATCTGTCCGACTTGCATTTCCAGATGAAGACGCAGACGCTCCAGCTCCAGTCTTGCATCCATGGCCCTTGCCGCCAGACGATAGCGGAGATAAATAAACCAGAAACAAAGACTTAAAACCCCTGTAAAAAGAGCAGCAAAAATCCAGCGGAAACGTAAAACCAGCTCCAAAGCAGAAAGGGCTGCACGGGAAAGCAGGGCAGGCAGCACCCAGAGGGCCAGCACAGAAACAAAAACCAGCCCGCCTACCATAAAAACACCGGGCCTGTCCATGCGGGAAACCACCCTGCCCCAGCTTTCATTTGCAGGATCGCTTTCTGAAGAACCCTCCGGCTTCCCCGAAAAAAGAGAACGCCATACTTTGACAAAAAAAGCCATAAAAAGAACCAGCCCCACAGGCACACCAATGGCAGCAAACAGCCAGGCTGTCATGGGAAAAGGTATTTCCTGGGCAATAAGCCGGGTATGATAGTTTTCCAGAGGACCAAAATTCTGTTCAAAATAATAGCGGTCAAAACGGGTAAGGGTATCTCCCCTTGTCTCGTAGATGATAGCTCCTTCACTGTTTTGCACCTGCAGCCAGGACTTTTTGCCCGATGTGTTCCACGCAACAGCAAAGACTATAACTTCTCCAAATACGAGAAGAACCAAAAGAACCAGTACAAACTTTCGGGACAGTCCGGATGACGGCATGGTCTGGGGCATAAATACCCTCCTCATAATAAAAAACAAAAGACAGACAGATCTTAATGATCTGCCTGTCTTTTCTTAACATAGCCCCATGCCCCGGACAATATCTCTTGGATAAAGCCCCGTTGAAAATCCTGTCAGAGTTCTGCCATACAGCTCATCTATTAGCAATCCTTCCGTCCCACTGAAAAATGGAAGTTCTCGGGGCAAGGAAAACCCGCATCTCCGCCGTTGCCATACCTTCAGCATAGGCAACTTCCATAATCTGAGCACCCCGAACATAGGCACGGGTTTCTGCAACAATCCTGTCATGGCTCATGTCCCCTTCACCGGACATGGTGTAGGAATCCAGAATAAAACCTGCTATCCTCTCCGAAAGCTGTCTGTAACCGTCGAGTACAGCAGCCCGTTCCGCATTATAGCGCCGTCTGGCAGGAGAACCTTCTTCCGGTGCAAGGCCCTGACCCCGAACACGAACTACAATTTTTGCAGCAGCTTCTTCTGCCTCCACACCGGGAACAATATTGGCCGAATGCACGGCAGCGGTTTTATGCCACAGAACCTGATTCCGGGTGGCACATCCACCCATAATAATCACCAATACCAGAACTAACAAAGCCATCTTGCAGATGTGACAAGAACTCCCCTTTTGTTTTTCCATGCACCCTCCGGATCTGAATGTTACCAGCATACTTATTGATGTCATGTCTTTCCTGTATGTTTTCTTTTTCTTCAATCTTTATTTCATTCAGATAACAAAGACAGGGAATCAGCCCTTTGCCCATGGCACCACCCTGTTCCGAATATTTTCTTGCTTTTTTAACCATCTCCATTCAAAAATACACACGACTGCAAGGCGGTTATAACCCTGATCGACCGGAAGATCCATTTTCTTTAGCTGCGGAAATAAAAAAATGAAAAAAGCCCTGCACTCACCTTATATATATTTCTCATCTCTGATTTTATTCCTGCTCCTCTGCATCTCCTGTGCTAGGCCTTATTACCATCAGAGCTCAGGTCCCTTTTTGATCCGGCTTGAACAGGACAACAGAAATGGTATACAGAGTGAAAGTCGGCTGATCATGTTTCCGGCACCGGAAGAATACCGAACGGACAACTGGAAAATACAGACTGTTTCCGTAAAAATTCCGGAGCAACCCGGCGAAGATGGCAGAATGCTGGCACTTAAAACAGCATGGGAAAGACTGCTCATTGAAGAGGGAACCCGGAGTATCACAGGCCGGAGTGAATCCTTTGACCGCCACCTTCAATCCAGACTGACCCTGCGTTATGAAGGTGTTATTACTGAACCCATACGCATTATTTCCTTTGTCCGGGAAAATGATCACCTTCATTTAACCCTTGAAACAAAATTTTCACCTCTGGCTTTCCCGGAGGACTGGGAAAAACTCAGAAAAAAGAGAACGAGAAAAGAAAATATCAAAGACATCCTTTCCGTTTTTCAATAAGCTTCTGAATATTTGTAAAAGGTAACGGTTCAACACATTTTTTCAGAAACACCAACGGTTTAATTTCACAAGTCTAATGCCGTTACAAGGCACCCTGGCTATTGCAAGTGACATTGCAATCGTTTCGGATCAGAGCTTTGAAGGCCTGTGCGCCTGCCTGACTGGTATGTTACTTATAAAACCATAGTAATCAAAGACTTAAAAAGTTACAGAGGAGCATATATACCATGATAGCCGTTGTGCAGCGTGTCCGTTCCGCTGAAGTCCGCATTGATGACATTATTGAAGGAAAAATTGATCATGGCCTTCTCATTCTTCTGGGAGTTGCAAAGGAAGACAGCCAGGAAGACAGCACCTTTCTTGCGGATAAAATTGTTCATTTAAGAATATTTGAAGATGAAGAAGGAAAAATGAACCACTCTCTTGTGGACATTTCAGGGGAAATTCTTGTGGTGTCTCAGTTCACCCTGCTTGCGGACTGTCGCAAAGGCCGCCGCCCCTCCTTTACGGATGCGGCAAAACCGGAAACAGCCATCCCCCTTTACCAGCATTTTGTGGAATCATGCAAAAACAGAGACATCAGGGTTGAGACGGGAAGATTTCAGGCCAACATGGATGTATCCCTTATCAATGAAGGCCCTGTAACCCTTACCCTGGACAGCCGGATGCGCAACAGATAAAAACCTGATGCATGAGAAAGGATAAACCATGCGTTTTTTTAATATTTTAATATTCTTTCTTCTATCCATACCCCTGACCTCTGCCGCAGAAAAACAGACGATTCAAAAGGCATGGATTCTGGAGACTCCGGGGGGAGAAATTCTCAGCTCCACAAATCCGGATGCCACCATGACCCCTGCATCTATTCTTAAAATTCTTACATCCCTCTATGCCCTGGAGACACTGGGACCGGATTACCGCATCACAACACCTGTAAGCAGAGACAGGGATAACTTCCTCGTGATAAAAGCCAGTGCCGATCCCCTGCTGACCTCCAACCCCCTCAGAGACATGGTTACCCGACTGGCGACAGCCACACCGGAACGGAATTTTAAAGGTATCATCATTGATATCTCCGCCTTTGAAAAGAAACTGCCTGTGGATGGCATAAGCCCCCTTTCCCAAAGAAGCTACAACGCCCCCCTTACACCCTTTGCCGTAAACTTCAACTCCGTTTCCTTTAAAACAGAAAAGGGACATTTCGTTTCCTCAGAAAACGAAACCCCCTTTTTACCCATGGTGCTGGCTCCAGTCAGGGCATCACGCCTTGCATCGGGACGCATCGCCCTGCCATCGGACAATGACTTTCCCATGCACTATGCCGCTGCCATGGTCCGATACTTCCTTGAAGATGCAGGATTCACCTTTGAAGAATCTAAAACAGATTTCAGATATGAAAATCCTGAGATTCCGGACATCCTGCTTCTGGAATATTCCTCACCCTTTACCGTTACAGACATTGTTCATCAACTCATGGCCTTTTCCAATAATTACGTGGCCAACAAACTGCTGCTGGCAACAGCCTTAAAGGATACAGATCATAGCGGCCCCTTAAGCCTTGAAAAAGCAGGAATTTATTTCTCGGACTTTATAAAAAACAAACTCGGAATAGAGGGCTTTGTGGTTGAGGAAGGTTCAGGGCTATCAAGGAAAAACCGGATAACAGCAAAAGAAATGCTCAAAGCCCTTCACGCCTTCAGCCCATATATGAGCCTGATGCGCAGGGAAAATCAGGGCTGGTTTAAAACAGGTACCCTCTCCGATGTCAGAACACGGGCCGGTTACCTGAGGGGACCCAATGGCTGGTATCCCTATGTTATCATGACCCAGGGAGAAAACGAAGCCTACCCCCTTTACCTGAATATTTTGAGAAAAGAAGCCAGAACAGGCCGGAGCCTCAGCAGCTCCGGTTCCGGGATGGCGCCTGACAATCCGGCCATAAATTAAGACAGGATCTGATTCCCGGAGGCTTTCATCCATGAAAAGCTTAAAAAATCGTAATTATTCAGCACAGTTTATTCCGAACTGCCAATGCTGTAATAATTGCAGCAGCTTCGTACTGTTGCAAGGCTCCGTGGCTATTTGCAAGTGACATTGCAATCGTTTCGGATCAGAGTTTTGTCCAGCACTCAAGCCATAAACCCAGAGCCTGCGATGAAAACAATGGGCTTTTGCAAGCTTGAGTGCCGGAGTGCTAATAAAAGCGGCAAACTGTCTGAGCCGCCACAAGGCAGCGTGCTTAAGATTGCCCTGGTAATCAAAATGCTTATCCTGCCTGTGGCGGGGAGTTTTTGCCGCTTCCGCACAGGCCAATAAGCCCTAAGAATAAGATTGCGTCACTGGCAAATAGCCTGGGGCCTGTGCATCTGTCTTGCAGGTATGGTACTTGGAAAACTGTGCTGAACAATAAAAAATCAGAGATTCTTTTTCTGCTCCCCGGAATCATCCTTCGGGACAGATTCTTTTTTTCCGGGCTTATAGAACTGCCATTCCTTGTTAACAATGAGACGGGCACCCCGGTTAAAGGTAAGATAGGCCCCGGCCCATTGCAACACCACAAAAAGCCTGTTTTTAAAGCCCGCAAGAAAATAAATATGGATGAAAAGCCAGGTGATCCAGGCAAAAAAACCAGAGAAACGAATTCTGCCGACTTCCACCACAGCCCGGCTTCTGCCTATGGTCGCCATCTGTCCTTTATCAAAATACTGAAAATCCCTGCGTGGTTTTTCTGCTATATCACAAAGTATATTACGTGCAATATGACGACCCTGATGCAGTGCCACCGGAGCAACCCCGGACAATGCCTCAGAAGCCCCTTCCGGCTTGAAAGCCGCCTGATCCCCACCCACAAATATTTCAGGGTGTCCCTCAATGCTCAGATCCTGTTTCACACCGACCCGCCCCAGCCAGTCTGTCTCCTGACCAAGGAACTGATTCATTTCCGAGGCCTGTATGCCCGCAGCCCAGATCACCGTAGCCGCCTGTATACGCTCCTTGCCAATGGTCACGCCTTCGGAATCCACAGCCTCAACCCTTTTGGATGTCCAGACCTGAACCCCCAGAGATTCCAGATCCCTTGTGGCCCTTGCAGAAAGATCCGGATGATATGCAGGAAGAATACGCTCGCCAGCCTCCACCAGAATAACCCTTGTCAGTTTTGGATCAATATTTTTAAAATCCTTGGAAAAGGTATACCTGCTCATCTCACCGATGGCTCCGGAAAGCTCCACCCCTGTTGTACCACCGCCTACCACCACAAAGGTGAGCTGCTTCATCTTTTCTTCAACGTTATCTGTAGATTCCGCCTTCTCAAAAGCATAAAGAATCCTTCTGCGGATTTCCGTGGCCTGTTCTATTGTTTTCAGGCCCGGAGCCAGTGGCTCCCATGCTTCATTACCAAAATAGGTATGTTGGGCTCCACAGCCTAGAACAAGATAATCATAGCTGGTACTGCCAATACTGGTTTCCACCTTTCTGGCATCCCTATCAATGGATAAGGCTTCTGCCTGAAGAACCCGCACATTGGGATAAACTGAAAGCAGACTGCGCAGAGGGGCTGCTATTTCAGCAGGGCTGAGTCCAGCCATGGCAACCTGATAGAGAAGTGGTTGAAAAAGATGATAATTTTTACGGTCCATCAGGGTAACCCTGACTTTACCCGATTTCCCAAGGATTTTTGCCGCATTGAGGCCCACAAAACCTCCACCTACAATAAGCACATGTTTCATAAGTATTTTCACCCCCTGCTTTCCAGTATACCGTTAAGAAAGCCCTGTCTGTATTTTCCTGTCTTTGGCAAAATCATCATATTTGTGTATTGTAATTTGGAAAGGGATTTTTGTCATCCAGAGACTTTCACAAAAAAACAAAAAGCCTTTTACTCATGTCAAAACAAAAGCGGTCTTTCATAAAGCCCTTTTAAAAAAAATATTATATGGGTTCAGAAAGAAAGGCTTTCAATGAATACTCTTATTTTTTACCGGGACTGGATTGCCTGCCCGTCCTGCGACCGCCTGCACATCAGGCCCCGTCTTCTGCCGGGTCATGTAGCTCTCTGTAAAAGCTGCGGTACCCGCCTGACAGGAAGATGCATGTATGGCACAGCCCTGCCTCTGGCTCTCTGCCTCACAGCCCTTGTGGGCTGGATCATTGCCATGACACTTCCTTTTATTGCCATAGGATTTGGCGGGCAGCACCAGACCATTTCCCTGCCATCTGCAGTTATAATCCTGACACAGCATAATATGCTGCCACTGGCCATTTTTACGGGGCTTCTTCTAATTGCCGCACCGCTTATTTCCATTCTCCTCTTAATCTACCTGCTTTTTTTTCTCTATCATAAAACAAAACCTCCCTTTTACCGCTTTATGCTCAAAGCCTTTTCCCGCATCCGTTTCTGGGATATGACAGATGTTTATCTTATCAGCATTATTGTAGTACTGGTAAAGGCCATGCATATGGCAGATATTCAGCTTCTCCACGGATTCTGGGCCTTCTGCATTCAGGTGTTTTTCATCCGCTTTTCCTTTCTGGTCATCCCGGTCAGGGATATGTGGCAGCGACTGAGCCGCCCCGGCCTTAACCCAGCACCCCTGCCGGGAAAACGGGCCATTGCAACGGGTCTTGTTCCCTGCCATACCTGCACCCGCATCCATAAAACAGGACAAAAACGCTGCACCCGTTGTGCAAGCCCCCTTCACAACCGGATTCCCCAGAGTATCAACCGTACCTTTGCCCTGACCATAACCGCTTTTATCCTCTATATTCCGGCTAACCTCTATCCCATCATGATTACGGAAAACCTTGGAACAACCATTTACAGTACCATTATTGGCGGTGTGATTCTCTTATGGGAAACAAAGGCCTATGCCGTTGCCTCCATTGTTTTTTTTGCCAGCGTTTTCATTCCTCTGGCAAAACTGCTGGCCCTCCTATATCTCACAGGCAGCGTATATTTCCGGAAAAAAAATTATCCGAATGACCTTACAAAAATATATAAAATCACAGAATTCATAGGCAAGTGGTCCATGGTGGATGTTTTTGTGGTCGCCACTCTGGCCGCCATGATACAGATGGGAAGCCTTGCCACCATACAACCCGGCATTGCAGCCACTGCCTTTGCCGCCATGGTTGTAATCACCCTTTTTGCCGCAGAAACCTTTGACCCCAGACTGCTCTGGGATTCAACTCCTCAGGGGAAAAACAATGAACAGTCCTGAAAATGAACTTCCGGAAATCACCATGGCGAAAAACCGCTTCTGGATCTGGCTGATTCCCCTTGCAGCAATGCTCATGGGTGGCTGGCTCCTTTTCCAGCACTATGCCCAGCGTGGTGTTCTCATAACCATAAGTTTTGAAACCGCATCCGGCCTTGTGACAGGCAAAACCCAGCTCCGCTTCAAGGATCTTTCCATCGGCACCGTGGAAAGCCTTGAGCTTTCACAAGATCTTTCCCATATCATGGTGCATGTCCGCGTTACGAGGGAGGTTCTGCCCTATCTCACGGAAGACAGCCGCTTCTGGGTAGTCCGTCCCCGCATCGACAGACAGGGCATATCCGGACTGAATACCCTTCTTTCGGGAGCCTATATTGCCATAGAGCCGGGAAGCGGAAAACCGGCAACGGTTTTCACAGGGCTTGAGAATCCGCCCATAACCCCTTCTGAAACACCGGGGCTGCGCATTCTCCTCGAAACCGATTCCGGCGGCATTGAGGTGGGCACCCCTGTCTATTTCAGAAAAATTCACGCAGGAACCGTGGAAGCTCGAACCATCCTTGGGAATCATGACAAAATTCTTCTCGATGTTTTCATAAAATCTCCCTACGACACCCATGTTACAGCATCCAGTCGTTTCTGGCGGGACTCGGGCATTGATTTTTCCTTTGGTGCAGACGGTATTCGTTTTCAATCAGAATCACTGGAGTCTATGCTGGTGGGTGGTATTGCCTTTGACAATCCCGATCCCGAAGCCAGCCCTGCAAAAAACGGAGATGAATTTCATCTTTTTCCAAGCTTCAGGGAAATCAGATCCAGATCCATGCAGATGGGGAAAAAATTTATCCTCTACTTTGACAGTTCCATACGGGGCCTGAATCCCGGTGCTCCCGTGGACTATAAAGGTGTACAGATCGGTGAGGTTCTAAGTGTCAGGCTTTACTATGACAAAGACAGCGACAATATCAAAATCCCCGTTAAAATATCCATTCTTCCGGAAATACTAATGGGAAATAACCATTCAGAAGCAGAAACACAACTTGTGGAAATGCTGGAAAAGGGACTTAAGGCCAGACTTGAAATGGGCAACATGCTTACAGGTCAGCTTTTTATCTCCATGGAAATGGACAGCGAAAACCCTTCAGGTAAACTATCCTATAACAAAGAAGGCTTTCCCGTCATTCCCACCCTTCCCCATCCCTTTACACAGCTTGCGGGAAAAGCCATTGCCATATTAGACCGTATTCAAAAGCTCCCCATGGAAGGTATTGCTGAAAATACTATTGAAACCATGAAAGAAGCACAGGCCATGCTGAAAGGCCTGCAGGAAATTCCTGAAGATATCAAGCCCCTGCTGACATACAGCCAGGAGGTCCTTACCGCCATTCATACAACCCTTGAAGGTTTGAATGAAGGCCTTGACGGAATGAAACCGGGAAGCCCCCTGTACAGAGATCTGAGTCAGGCGGCAAGGGAGCTTGCTGAATCAGCACGGGCCATCCGTATCCTTGCAGAAAGCATAGAAGCCAGACCTGATACACTGATCTACGGGAAATAAAATGTACTGAAAAATTAGAATAAAACGAAAAACAAGGAGACATTTCATGAGAGTTAAGAAAGCAGCTTTATTTAAAAAAATAAATATTTCTGATTTCTTATGCAATAAGGTATGCGGATTTCCAACACCCCTCTACCTGATACTTTTTGCATTGCTTATTTCAGGCTGCACGGCCACGCCCCAGCCAAGGGTTTATCATCTGGGTATCAGTACCCCCCCGCTTATAGAAAAAAACGAAAAGACAGAAATCCTTGTCATAGAAACAACAAATCTGCCAAGGCATCTTGATCGGCCGCAGCTCATTACCAGAAGCTCTGAAAACGAAATTATCATCCATGAACAGGAGAGATGGGCAGCAGCACTGGATCGTCTGTTCCGGGAATCCCTTGCAGCAAGGCTGGATGCAGCCCTTCCGGACTTCCGTGTAATTCCTGTGGATATCAGCGGTGCCTATGGAGGAGCAAATCAGCGAATACGTATACAGATACTCGATTTTTCATCGGATATAAATGGAAATGTCCGGCTTCTCGGAACCTTTGGTATTATTCGAAAATCAGCTGTTGAGAGGGAAGAAGCCTTTGAGGTGCAGGTCATGGCAGAAGACAGCAGTAAAGGTGCTGTAATAGCGGCCCATGATATTGCCATGGGTATACTTACAAGAAAAATCATTAAGATGATTCATCCCTGATTTTTCCTTGACAGGCTCAAGGCTTAATAGTAATCATTATCAGAAATTTAAAGCGGGTATCCACTTTAAATGGTCAGTCAGTGCAAGGAGCCGTCTTTTGGAAAAAAAAACAGAAAACAAACTGGGTGCCATACGCCTGAGTACCCAAAGACGTATTATCCTTGAAGAGGTGCTGAACACAAAAAAACATCCAACAGCAGACGCCATTTACCAGAATGTAAAGCACAGGCTGCCCCGCATAAGCCTTGGCACCGTATACCGCAATCTTGAAAGCTTAAGCGAGAACGGCTATATTCAAAGAATTGATACAGGGACTGGCCCAAGGCGCTACGATGGCAATACAAATCCCCATGTGCATATACGCTGCACCTGCTGCGACAGCCTTGGGGATATTAATGAAACGGATCTTTTGGAGAAACTTCTTTTACAGGATCTGAAAACAGCATACCAGATACACGAAGTTATTGTTGAAATCAGGGGATTATGCCCGGAATGTCAGAAACACGATTTTCCCCAAGGCCTCATCAAAAATCCCCTTTCAGTGGAACCATAATAAAATGAACCTTCAATTTATCAAAGGAGAGATGCGTAATGAAATCTATTAAAGGAACACAGACTGAAAAAAACCTTCTGACAGCTTTTGCAGGTGAATCCCAGGCAAGAAACCGCTACACCTATTTTGCAGCACAAGCCAAAAAAGAAGGCTATGTTCAGATTGCGGCCATTTTCGAAGAAACTGCCAATCAGGAAAAAGAACATGCAAAGCGTTTTTTCAAATTCCTTGAAGGCGGCGAAGTGGAAGTACGCTGGAATTTCCCTGCAGGAGTTATCGGCAGCACCCTTGAAAACCTCAAAGCAGCCGCCCAGGGGGAGTATGAAGAATTCACCTCCATGTATCCCGGATACGCAAAAACTGCCCGTGAAGAAGGTTTTGAAGCCATCGCCGTTGTCTTTGAAAAAATCTGTATCGCCGAAGAACATCATGAAAACCGTTACAATGCCCTTGCAGCAAATATAGAGGCAGGACGGGTTTTCAAAAGAGATCCTGAAACCACCTGGGCCTGCCGCAACTGCGGTTATGTGCACACAGGGGACAATGCACCTGAAATGTGTCCTGCCTGTGCCCATCCCCAGGCACATTTTGAAATGAAACCAACCAACTACTAAACTACCATAATCCTGATTCGGGTCATTATTCCTGAAAAAGACATGATGGTATAGAGATAGAATACCGAAAGCCTCCTGATATCAGGAGGCTTTTCTTTTCTGCTCCATCACAGGCATACGAAGAAACGGCTTTAAAAACTGCCAGCATACAAAACACCCAGCTCCACTGCATGCAGCCAGAATACCAATAACCCGTACTTTATCCGTCCAGTCCAGAGAGATAAAGAACATGGAAAAAGCCCCCATGACAAAATAGATAAAGATCAGAATTGAAGAAGCGCTGCCCGTATCCACATCCACCTGTTCCAGGGCAATATTATTGGATGGCGGACGGCTTAGACCTATACAGAAAGTAATCAGAGCCATGGGAAGGGCCATCTGCATGGCTCCCGGCAGGGGCAGAAAAACAAGGGCCATTCCCCCAGTAAAAATTCCGCAGAACCCTATACTCATAAGTCGCATGCCGCCTGCCTTCCGAACCAGACGTGAACAGCAGAAAGAACCAACCATAAAACAGAAGGCATTGGCACCAAATAAGACCCCAAACTGACTTTCGGAGAGTCCCATGGTGCTGATATAAATATCCGAGGACCCACCAATAAAGGCAAAAAGAGGAAGCCCCACAAGGGAAATAACCATTACAATACTCAAAAAACGACGGTTTTTGATCACGCCCATATAGCGGCGCATGAAAGAAACCTGAATTCCAGGAGTTCTCTGCAGAGACTCCCGCATCATGGCCACGCCACCCAAGGAAATCAAACCAAGAATACCCTGAGAAACAAAAATCCAGGGCCATGTCAGGCGAATCATGATAAGCCCTCCGATCACAGGGGCAATCATGGGTGCCAGTGCAGTGATAATGGCCACATGGGCCATGGCCTGTTCCCTTCTCTGTCCGGGGATACGGTCCTTAATGATGGCCAGTGCAATGGCAGATGCAGCGGCCGCCCCGGAAGCCTGAAGAACACGATAGGCAATCAGGTGATAGATCGATGGAGCAGAAGCACAAAGAAAAGAGGCCGCAACATAAATCACGATACCCGCAATAAGGGGCGGTTTCCGGCCAAAGCGATCTGAAAGGGGACCATAAACCAGAAGAAAAAAACAGTAAGTGACAAAAAAAGCCACAAGGGTCAGATTGACAATACTCAGGGGCTGATTCCACTGAGCCTGCAGGGTGGGAAGGGCCGGAAGATACATATCTGTTGCCAGGGGAGGAAATGCCGATAAAAGAGCAATCAGAGCTATGATACGCCCGAAACCATCTTTTTTCATGGCAGGGGGCCTAAAAAATTACGAATACCTGTGAAGATAATCTGAGCTGCAATGGAAGCAACAAAAAGTCCTGTCAGCTTGGTAAGTATGGAAAGCCCGAGACGACCAAGGATACGCTCCACACCACCTGCGGACCAGAGCAGGGCACCAACGGAAAATGCAGCAGCCGTAAGGGACATACAGGCAGTAATTTTTTCTGCCACCGTCTCATATCCTGTTCCCATAACAAGAAGGGCACCTATGGTTCCGGGACCTACGGTAATGGGTATGGCCAGGGGCACAACGGAAAAATCCCCTTCATTCACGGGAGGAGGCGTGCCAGGTGCAGGTCCCCGTACAAGGGTCACGGCCGATAAAAAAAGAATTGCACCTGCCCCAATGCGAAAGGCATCAATGGTGATACCAAATACAAGAAAAATATAATGACCGAAGAAAAAAAGCACAAAGGATGCCACAAGAACCGCAATGGTTACCTTGCCGGCAATTTTACGGCGCTCATTTTTTCCCATACCCGCTGTCATGGAAAGAAATACCGAAAGAACAAAAAAGGGAGTCAGCAATAAAAATATCTTAAGGTAAAGATGGACAAAAATCTGCAGCATGGTACTCCATGGGGAAAAAATCTGATGCCCGCATTTGTTCAGCTATGCATATCTGAATCATAAAAAACAAGTCCTATGGGCAGATCTTTTGCCTGCCCACACTAAAAAAACAGTTCCTGTACAGGTTTTCAGGAGATAATCTTTTCAAGTTTTTCGGCAATGGACTCTGCTGTAAAGGGTTTTACCACATAATTAGAAACCCCCGCCTGCACAGCTTCAACCACATTCTGTTTCTGGGCTTCCGCCGTGACCATCAAAAATGGGATATTCTTATAGGCCGGATCGGAACGAACCTTTTTTAACAGTTCAAGGCCTGTCATCTTAGGCATGTTCCAGTCGGAAATAATAAGGTCAAAGCTGTTTTTAGAAAGGGCTTCAAGGGCTGTTGTGCCATCATCTGCTTCGGTTATATTAGTAAAGCCCAGCTGCTTGAGAATATTTTTCAGTATGCGCCGCATGGTGGCAAAATCATCTACTACAAGGATTTTAATTGAAACATCCATTGTCTTTCAATCCCTCCTGATTCCCGCATAACTTCATAATGACGGGACAATGATATTAGTGCAAACCGATTCGGATACAGGCATCATCAATCACATTACAGATCCCCTGCGACCTTATTGCAATGCCGCAGCACAAAATATTTAATCTACAGAACTGATAATTATAGCAAGTCTGATTTTTTGGCAAGCATCTTTACTTGTCCGGTACAGGGGATATCTTAAAATATGTTTTTCTCTCCATGCCAGTCTATAAATACACAAAGATGCACATCATAATAAATTTAAAAAAAGAAACGGTGGAAGCCATAAAGGTTCTTCCACCGTTCTGAAATTCGGCTCAAAGTGGGCGAGCCATACAGGCAGGGTAATGATGGGGCTCACTTTGTGAGATTTTAGATATGACGTTATGGCAGGATATTTATGATCCCGAATCTTTCAACCAAACTGACTTATTCGGAATTCTTTTTAATTATCAATGCAATAAAAACATAAAGCCTGCTATTTCCTGTACCCAGTATACACATGTGGTCGGGAAGACTGGATTCGAACCAGCGACCCCAGCGTCCCGAACGCTGTGCTCTACCAGGCTGAGCCACTTCCCGACAACAATCGATACCTTTACATGACAAAAAAACGACTGTCAATATTTTTTATGCCTGTTTTTATACCCTGAATCAGGGATTTTTTTATCCGTTAAAAACAGATCAGCCGATGGTGTTTTTGATAATTCCGATCAGTTTTTCCGGATCAAAAGGCTTATCCAGATAGGCAATGGCCTTGTTAATGGAAAGATGCCGGCTCTGCATACCGGAAATCACGATTACCGGAATCTTCGCATACTCAGGATTTTTAGTCATGCGTCGGTAGAACCTTGGACCCCATTCATCGGGCATTTCCAAATCTAAAGTAATAAGATCCGGCTTTTCCTTTTCCAGAAGCTCCGAAGCCTCAGGGCCCGATGCTGCACCACAGGCCTCATAGCCATTATCATTGAACACATTCATCAGATATTTACGGATAATGGGGTCGTCATCCACCACCATGATTTTTTTAAGCATGCCTCACCTCCTCCAGTGGGATACACTATCCCGGGCCGGATAATTTTTATTACATTGGCCCGGGCATCCAGAATTGACAACCCGGATACATACAAACTGCCTGACGGATCAAAACCCGATACCATAAATCAGACAGAAAATCAGGGTTTCTCATGACACCCGGCACAGGTTACAGGACCTGCCTGCTGCTCAATGTGACAGCTCCGGCACTGCTGATGATAGGCTTCTATCAGGGGCATGATATCCCCGCCCTTACCCATATGACACTCAGAACAGCTCAACCCTTCGGAAGATTCAAATTCAATCAGAACTCCATCTTCATAATAATGGTGGCAGGTGGCACAATCCGTGACACCCGGTGCCTCCATATGCATATCATGGTCAAAGGCAACAGTTCCACGGGTTTTACGCTCAAAGGCCGGGTCCGTCACCGTGCCCTCATCAATACCTGAAAAGGCATTCAGAGAAAACACAATCAGGCCAAGGATGCCGAGAACAGATAGAAAAGCAAGGGATTTTTTAAGCATATACACTCCTTCATGTCTCATTCTGGCTTCTCCATGACTTCATAGATGATATCACCGAAAAACTTCAGCTCCATTTCCACGCCATAGTGGTGAATAATGTCTTCCAGACCACCATGGCAGTTATGGCAGGGAGCAATTACAACCTCCGCACCCATGGCCTTGGCATCAAAAAGCTGCTTTGCCTTCACGGAGTTTGCTTCCACCCGCTTATCCTTAAAAGGAGGACCGCAGTTAATGATACCGCCTCCGGCATTGCAGCAGATGTTATGCTCCCGGTTGGGAGTCATTTCCACCACGGTTTCACAGAGAGCATGGGCAAGCTCCCTTGCCTTTTCGTAAAGCCCCATACCCCTTGCAATATTGCAGGGGTCATGCAGGGTGATGGGCTGGGCAAACTTTTTAAGAATGCGGATTTTTCCGTTACAGACAAGGTCATGATAAAACTCAACGGCATGGATAACGGGAATGGGCGGCATCTTAAAGCCCAGCCAGCGGTTACCCACATCATATACGGAACGGAAGGCGTGACCACACTCGCCCATGACTATCTTTTTCACCCGAAGTTTTGCGGCAGCCTCAAAATGGGCTCGCTTATTACGGCCCATCATCTCATTATCTCCACTGAACATGCAGAGATCAGAGTTATCCCAACCCGGAGAACCGGGCATGGTCCAGTCCGAGCCTGCGGCTTCAAAAATCATGGCTGCCTGATAAATAAGCTGGGCGCGGAATTTTGGTTCAGGACCGATTACAGAATAGAAGATGTCAGAGCCTTCCTTATCCACGGGGATACGGATATCCGGCGCTTCATCCCTGGCCTCCTCCTCCTGCCAGAACAGGGTATCCACCCAC
Organism: Desulfobotulus mexicanus; assembly: GCF_006175995.1. Taxonomy (NCBI): domain Bacteria; kingdom Pseudomonadati; phylum Thermodesulfobacteriota; class Desulfobacteria; order Desulfobacterales; family Desulfobacteraceae; genus Desulfobotulus; species Desulfobotulus mexicanus. Next base: position 4,856 of record NZ_VDMB01000026.1, on the reverse strand, counting down.
TCATCTCCGTTGATCCACATCTGATTGAAATGCACTGACTGGCTGTGGGCCGTATCCTGCATATAACGGGGCACTACACCAAGAAGATGACAGATGCGGCGCACAAGGGTCATCAGATATCCGACATCTATGCCAAAGGGGCAGTAAAGCACACATTTTTTACAAAGATTGCACTCACTATAGGCCACCATGGCAGCTTCCCGGATAAAATCCTTAGAAACCTTCCCTTTTTTCTGCATCATAACGCCAATGGTCCGCTTCACCTTACCCGCAGGAGAAAGCTTAGGATCCCGGTTCATGGATACAAAATGATGGCAGGCGTCGGAGCAGAGACCGCAGTGTACACAGGTCCTTGCATAGGTTTTCAGGCGTGCACCTGCTTCACGGTTCAGTACACGCTGAATAACGGACTCTATCCGTTCCGGCGTAAGACGGGCAAGGCCCGCCTCAATGCCTTCATCCACAATATTCTTTTTTACCTTTACCGTCTGCTGTGTCATGGCGCCTCCCTTACCAGTCCCGGGCATGGCGGATGCCGCCGAATTCAGAGCCCATATAACCGCGAGTCATGAAAAATAAAACCATATGCCCCAAACGCGTAAAGGGAATGGCCAGAAGAAGTATTTCTCCGGAAAGCATATGGAGAAGGGTAACCCACTCAGCAGCCCACCATCCCTTGTATGCCCAGATACCCGTGAAAAATGGAAGAGCTATCAACAGGAGAATCAAATAATCAGAAAGGGTTGTGAGATAACGAACCTCAGGCAGTATAAGTCTCCGGCCCAGAAAAAAAACCAGAGCAAGGAGTACGGCCCAGCTCATCCATTCCACAAAAACATCCGGCAGGGTTGGCCAGGAAAGACCGAAGGCTTCATAAACCATCAGCATATGGGCAAAAATGAAAAAGGGCATCACCACCATACCTAGATGAAATACAAAGGTCACCAGAGTCATAATGGGATGGCGACGCATATTCACCGTTGAATAGGGTGTAAGCCATCTCAGAATGGAACGCAGGGCATAGCGGGGATGAAAATATTCAATTACCATCCGGTCCGATGCCGTCTGCCGCACCGCCATAACAATGCGGTACACACAGCCAAGGACAAAGCCTGTGATGGCAAGCACAGCCAGAGGACCGGCAATGATGGTATAAAGGGTTTGCAGGGTCATGGAACCTCCTTTATCAAGTTCCGGGAACGGTTTTTAAAGTACCTGGTCCCGACAATTTCAGCGATTAAACGAAAAAATCTTTCGTTCGTTCACACATGACTCAGCCGATTTCCAGCACTTCCCGGAAGACCTTGCCTGCGCCTCCTTCACCGCCCACACCACGGATCAGCACCAGCTTTCCATCGGGACTGAATACCGGGTCGCAGGCAAAATCAAGATCTGAAACCATGGCTTTTCCATTCACATACACAGCATACCGGCCTTTGTCCCGCACACGGCATCCCACATGGGCACTGTCCGGAGAAAAAACCGGAGTCCAAATCTGTTCAAAACGATGATCCCAGGCCTTGTCGTCACAGGCAAGGGTCCAGGCATGACCGCTTTTACCCGTACATGCCAGACGCCTGCCATCCGGGCTGAAAACAGGATCCATAACCATATCCCCGAACCGCAGCCCCCAGACCCTGCCGTTATCCACCATCGTCCATTTGCCGAATTCAGGAGCACAAACCCCTGCCACCCTTCCGGATACGGGATCTTCAACAAGCTGCCATAGCTGGGTAAAAGCCTGGGACCACAAAGGAGCACCATTTACCACAAGCTGCCATTTTCCAGCGGAACGTCCCGGCACAGCCACCCTGCCGTCTTTCAGAAACAGGGGCTCCCACAAACCGTCAAAACGCTGATTCCAGCTCTTACCGTCCACGACCACCGTATAATCATAGAGGCTGGAACGCGCCGCTGCGGCAACATGTTGACCATCTGCTGAAAAACGAACATCCCAGAGATTCACAAAATTCTGGTGCCAGCTTTCTCCATTAACGGCAACGGTAAAACATCCGCTCTGGAACTTTTCTATGTCCCCTTCCTGCAGAGCCACGGTCTGCACCACGGCAGCCAGCTTATCTCCGGACGGAGCCATGGCAAGATCATTTATGGCAAAAAAGGTCTTTTCCCATATTACTCCGTTAAGTACCGCAGCATACTGCCGTCCCTGCTGTACAGATGCAGCAATGTGGCTGCCATCAGAGCTTTTCAGGGGAGTCCAGAGGAAATCAAAACTCTCTTCCCAGGTTTCATCATCCACAGCCATGGACCAGGTGCCCATTTCCGCAACCAGCGCAGACAGACGCTGATCTGCACCATAGTTAAGCTTCCATATTTTATCCCAGCGACCTTCCCACAGCCCCGTTTCGGAAACAATGGAATACTCTGCCTCATCCGTGCGCACAATGGCAGCAGCCCCTTCACCATCGGGGCGGATTACAGGCTCCTCCATATAACCATACTCATTTTTCCACTGGTTCAGATCCGCCACAATACGGCGACCTGCCTGCCAGTCCCATTCTGCTTTCGAAATTGTTTTCTGCTTCATCGGCGCATCTCCTCAGGAATGCGATGGGTTAAAAAAACCATCGGCTGGATTGGAATGCAGAACGCACCGCTTCCGGCACATCCGCAGACGCCACTCTTGATGCTGATAATAAAAGCAAATAACGGGCCATAAGATTCTGAAACAGGCACCCACAGCCTAAAAACTGTCTTCAAAAAACAGGAGAACAGACCTGCACCTGCTTCCTTTAAAAAAAATCACCCATGGTACATAAATTTCATGGAATACACAGGACTGGGGCAAAAAAGAAGACAAAAACTTTAAAACAGGACCTTGAAAAGAGGCTGGTTTTTCGGACAAATACAAAACAGTCCTGTTTTCAGGACTCGTAAACCGGAAATAAAACCCTGAAATTTAACTGCCCAAAACACTACCCTGCGTGCGTTCTTCAGATTTTTCAACAATCTCAAGCCGTGCTTTGGGAATACGCAGGGTAAATACCGTTCCTTCTCCGGGGGAAGAAGTCACACGTATCTCACCTCCATGCTGATGGATGACACGGCTTGTGATAAAAAGTCCAAGCCCTGTCCCACTGCGGCCCTTGGAGGAAAAAAAGATGGTAAACATACGCCTGCGGGTTTCCTCATCCATTCCGATACCCGTATCCCGGATCTCAATTAGAATCTCACTGCCATCATCGGATTCCTGCCCATGCATTTCAATACGGTGACTTTCCTTTGTGGCATCTGCCATACAGGCATCCAGGGCGTTTTCCAAAAGATTGATCAGGGCAGTCCTGAATATTCCCGCATCCACATCAAAAAAATCAAGGCCAGAATCAAAATAAGAAACAAAGGATATTCCCTGTATCCTGATTCTTGGGGCCATGGTCTGAAAGACATCCTCCAGAAAACTCATGGCATCCATACGCTCCCAGTCCATGGGCCTGTCCTTGGCATACAGGAGTATATCCAGCACCAGACTCCGCAGACGATCTGTAATATGTTTGACCGCTTCAAAGCCCTCTTCCATATCTTCCGTACTGTTCTTGCGGAATCCGGAACTCATGAGATAAATTCCACCATCCATGCCCGTCAGAAGCCCTTTAATACTATGGGAAAGAGTACTGATCATCAGCCCCAGATGGGAAAGATGCTCCCTTTCCCTGTAAAAATTGGTGATATCCGTACTCACCATCATAACTTCATTAAAACTGCCACTCTCATCATACACAGGGGCTGTCCACACAAGGAGCTGAACCTCTTCCCCCTTTCGGTTGATCATAAGCATCTCCGACTGATGGGGGTTGCCGTCCTGTATGGTTTTTTTCAATGGGCAGCTGGGGCAGGGTGCCGAACGGACCTGGGGATCATCCCTGTACACCATGTAACAGGGGAGCCCGGCCTTCACACCAAAATCCTTCTGAAAACGACGGTTAACCGCCCGGATGTTGCACTCCTTACCCTGAATGGTGATATAGCAGGGCGAATTGTGGAAAAAGCGCTCCATCCGTAAAAGCTCCTGCTCATTTTTTACCCGCAGAAAATGCCTCCGCAGCAAAGCGTGGATTTCCCAGGACTTAAGGGGCGTGAAAAGAAGATCCACAGCTCCCCTGTCCATGCACCGCAGCATTGCCTCTTCCTGTTTCGGTTCTCCGAGAATAACAATATTGCAGTGGTCCGAAAGACTGCGTACACGGTCCTGCAGAGCTTTGGCCAGCACAGGATCCGAAGGCATCTGCCAGATAACAATATCCGCATCCCAGGTAAAGGGTTCAGCACTTCCAGGAGGATAGACATGAAGATTCACATCCTTATCTTTCAGAAATGAAGACAGAAGCGGCAGATGCTCTTTATCTCTGGGTATCCACATTATGCTCAGAGCCATAAGCGCTATTCCATAAAAAAATCATAAGTATTGATTTAAGGACTTTTTTCTGGTGTCCTGTTCTACCAGATGGTTTCAAGCTGATACCATGCAAAAAATCAGCCACACAATCAAGATACCTGCTTTGTTTTTACAGAGATTTCAAGATTAGGAGTTACGCAGTTGCCTCAAAAGTCCAAGCTGGGTGCTCCATATATTTCCTGACAGCATCCCTGATAATTCTGTATTTGAGTTCAAAACAGCTGAGGCCTGTCTTGAAACTGAAGACCGAAAAACGCAAGAATGTCCTTATTGCAAGTCCGATATGATTTCTTTGAGCTTTGGCAGCTCTTACATGAGAGCGTTCCACTCCACAGAACTGTTTAAGGTTACGATGATACTCTTCGATTTTCCATGAAAATTCAGACAGTTGAAGTCGCTTAAGATCATCCATATCAAGATGGTTTGTTGCCCAGTATTAAAT
>NZ_VDMB01000025.1 GCF_006175995.1 Desulfobotulus mexicanus | reverse complement strand
CCCAAGAGCTTCTTTCAGCTGTCCCCGCTGTAAGGCTCCCATGGAGGTTCTGTTTTTCCTTCTGAGACCCGGATGAAAAGGATTAATTGGCAATAACCAGGCATTAACTGAATCGTGGAGGTGGCAAAGCTATGAAAATACAGTGCTTTTTTGAAGCCTTGTAAAAGGCTTTGCCCCTCTGCGTCCTCAAAAAATTCTTCCTTCCAGACTACCTCCGGATACACCGCTTCCAAAAAATGATATTTTCTTATATTAGAAACCTGTCGGGGATGCCGCTACGGGCTGGTTCAACGTCGGATAAGATCGTGGTTCGTCCCTCACACGATCTATCCTTATTTGTTGGGTGAAAGGAAAACTAAAATAGCAATAAAACACATAATTTTATACACAAATCGACACTCCAACAATATTGATTTTTCAACTTTCGCAACACCAAATCCGATATTAGCATTTAAAAAACACACCACTCTTTCACTAATCAACTTTAAGAACTTAGAGATGATTTCTTAAGACTGGTGTACATGGTTCTTCAGAAAAACAATAGTGCTAAGGGCCTACACGGTCTGCTCATTATATCCTGTGCTCTGGAAGGACTTTGCTATCATGAAAACACCAGCCTGAGCGTACTGGGGCTTGGGGCACATGGGCCTGAAGACCAGCAAACGGCAAGTATGTATCACAAAAACAAAGGCATAAAAAGTCATCATTACCTACAACCCCGGTATTCCCATGGCCAGAAAGCACTTATTTTTGAAAAAACAAAAGACCGATGCCCCCGGTATGGGAACATCGGCCTTTGAAGAAAAACTGTGTAAGGGCCACTTTCAAAAAACGGTCCCTTTGGCTTTGAAAAAATTAAAAATCAGTACTCTTTAGGCATCTGATTGAGCTGATCCAGTGTAAATACAGGACCGTCCTTGCAGACCAGCTCTTTGCCGATATTACAGCGGCCACACATACCTATGCCGCACTTCATGCGGTTTTCAAGACTCATGATGATGTGATCATGCTTATAGCCCAGTTTGTCCAGCACGGGCAGGGTAAACTTGATCATCATGGGAGGACCGCAGACAATGGCGTAAGTGTCATCGCTGGCCGGAGGTGCAACCTTTTCCGCAACCGGAGGAATAAAGCCCTGATGATACTTCCAGTTGGGATCATCGGTTTTATCTACGGTAATATGCATGTTGATCTTGCCCTGGGCTTCCCATTCACGGAGATCATCCATGTAAAGAAGCATACCGGGGGCACGGGCACCATAAACAACATCGATCTTGCCGAACTTATCCCGGTTATCCAGCATCATCTTGATGGAAGACCGCAGGGTCGTGAAAGCAAAACCACCGCCCACGATCAAAATGTTCTTTCCCTCAAGGATTTCCCAGGGATACCAGTTCCCCATGGGACCACGAAGACCCATTATATCGCCCACCTGCATGGAGTGCAGGTAGCTTGTCACTTTGCCGGTTTTAAATACCGTAAATTTTACAAAGCCCTTTTCCGTGGGGCTGGACGCAATACCAATGGGTATTTCGCCCTGACCCGGAATGGAAAGCTCTGCAAACTGACCCGCCTTGTAGGCAAACATCTCTTCATGCTCGGGATTCAGAAAAACGAACTTGAAGGTCTTCAAGCTCTTATCTTCCGTCTCCACCGTGATGTCGTCTATGCGGACGGGATACGGCTCATATGGATTGGGATTTCTCACCTTGTCATCTCCTTATCCTGCTATATGAAGGCGGCAACGGGCAGACACATTGGGCCTGCTGCCCCTACAGCTCCTTATCGATATGCAGGCACGGGGGTAATGGGCAGGCAAAAAGCCTGCCCTGCCACGTGGCCGATTTATTAATCGTTCATGGTGTTGCACACCGTCCGGATGTCGATATTGGCAGGGCACTGCTCCACGCAGCGACCGCAGCCCACACACATCAGGCCCGCATCGTACTTGTCCAGAAAATATTTCAGTTTGTGCATAAAACGCTGGCGGGTACGCTCCCATTCATGTTCACGGGGGTTATGCCCGGATGCATGRTGGGTGAAAAGGGCCGTCATGCATGAATCCCAGTTGCGGACACGTACACCTTCAGTACCCTTAACCTCATCCTGAATGTCAAAACACCAGCAGGTGGGGCAGGCATAGGTACAGGTACCACAGTTGATGCAGCCGAAGAGAATATCCTTCCAGAAGGGYGCTTCATAAAGATCCATGATGGTCTTACCACCGATCTTATTGTAGCTCACTTTAGAAGTGATGGCAGCTTCTGCTTTTGCCTTGAGATCTTCCACRGTTTTGGCARCATCTGCGCCTGCATCTTCACCAAAGCCTGCCTCTGCAAGGAATTTTTTCCCCTTGTCCGTCAGCACCTTGGCAATGAAGGCATCCCCTGCATCCACCAAAAGCACATCAAGACCCTCTTCTGCAAAGGGACCTGTGCCACAGGAGGTGGAAAAATCTGTTGAAGAAGGCTCATTGATGGCAAGTCCCACAAAGGTGCAGCGCTCGTAATTGCGCAGCCAGAAGGGATCTTTGTAATCTTTGTTGTCAAAATTCATCTTGGTGAGCTGGATGGCTTTGGCATCATAGGGACGGATACCGATCACAGCCCTTGCGCCCGGCTCTGCTGGAACTTCCTGCAGAATATGGTGGTTGGCCTTGTTTTCATCCAGAGTATATTCAAACATCACTTCAGACTGGGGAAACACCACCCACTTGGGAGAAAGCTTTGTGTTTTTAAATCCCATGTCCGGAAGCTGGCCTGCGGCCAAAACTTCATACTTATGGCTGTCTTTTTCTRGCACAGGTCCGATGAGTTCGTAGGCTTTACGCGCCTTCTCAAGCCCACCGTCCCAGGATGCCTTGGCAATTCGGATATAACTCATGATTTTCCTCCGATAATGCTTGGGGTCGTAAGGGCCTAGCGGATAAAGGCCTCGGGGTCATCGGTTTTAAAGGTATCCAGCGGAGGCCGCACACCTTCCTTCATGCCCGTTTCCCAACCGTAGTTGTCCACACAATCCTTGATGCTTTTCCGTGTGAAGGCACGCATTTTAATATCCATGGGACAAGCCGACTCACAGGCACCACAATCCGTACAACGTCCTGCACAATGGTAGGCCCGCAGGAAGTGGTAGGTGCGAATATCCATGGGGTCAGTTCCCTTACCTACCCACTGGGGACGGGATTCGTCCACAAAACAGGTGGGACAATAGCATAAGGGACAGGCGTTCTTGCAGGCATAGCAGCGGGTGCAGCCGGAAAGAAGCTCCTCAAAGTGCGCCCATTTGGTACCCGCATCCATGGCTGCAATGGCTTCCACGTCGGCAAAGCGATTTTCAAGGGTTGGTTCTTCCACGGGCTCCCCTGCCATCTCGTCAAAAATTACAGGGTTACGCTTGATGCAGGTGCTGCAGTTGGACTGGAGAACATCTGCCTTATTAACGGTCTTTTCTCCGGCAGGACCCTTTACCGTAATCTGATCACCAGCCTCGCTGTAGGCCGTTACTTCGCCGCCTGCAAGGTCGCTCAGGGCTTTTTTGTCCGCCATGCCAGTGCAGGGTACACCGATGATCACAAGCTGATCCCGCTTGATCTTGTTTTCAACTATGTGGCCAACAATGTTACGCGCATCACAGCCCTTGGCAATGATACCGATCCGGTCCTTGCGGCCCGTTAAATAATTGCAAAGATTGAGACGGCAGGTGGCGTCCCAGATCAGATCCTTTGTATCCGATGCCTTACGGATGATGGTCGGCTCACTCATGACGGGAAGCGTTCCCTTTTTGAAGCCGATCACGACATCGACCTTCTCTGATTCGAGAAGGCCGCGGGCAATCTCTTTAATCCTGTCGATGTTTCCGCTCATTATTCCGCTTCCTTCATGTAACGCTTCACAAAATTAGTATTGGGACCAACGGCTTTTACAGCATCCGTTACTTCCTTGACCACTTCCACAAACTTGGTGGATTCGGCGGAAGAGATCCATGAATAATGGAGACGACCCTGTTCCACACCCATGTGTTCCATCAGGTCGTTGAACAGCTGAAATCTGCGGCGTGCATAGTAATTACCTTCCAGGTAATGGCAGTCACCGGGATGTCAGCCGGATACCCATACGGCATCGGCACCTTCCCTCAAAGCGGAAAGGAAAAATTTCGGACTCATACGACCCGTGCAGGGGATGCGGATAACCCGGATGTTGGGGGGATACTGAAACCGGCTTACGCCTGCCAGATCCGCCGCACCGTAGCTGCACCAGTTGCAAAGGAAACTCACAATTTTAGGTTCCCAGCTCATGGCTGTTTCTCCTTATGTATAGAATCCTTTCAGGGCATCCCTTTGGGATACCCTGAAAGGAAAATGGTTATGCACTCATGGTAAAGATCTGCGCAAAAATCTGACTGTTATCAAAGCCGCCATGGTGAATGGCACCGCTGCGGCAGGCCGCCACACAAAGGCCGCAGCCCTTGCAGAGAACGGGATTGATTTCAGCCTTACCCGCATAATAACCCGTATCCATAACGCTGGGGGCAGAATAGGGACACACACTCACGCAGATACCGCAGGAGGAACACACAGCAGGATCAACCTTAGCCACCTGACCGGAGGTGTAGACCTTCTGCTTGGCCAGCAGAGTAACAGCCCTTGCCGCAGCTGCCCTTCCCTGGGCCACGGTTTCATCCAGGGGCTTGGGATAGTGGGCAGTACCGGCAAGGAAGACACCATCTGTGGCAAACTCGCTGGGTCCGAGCTTGGCATGGCGCTCCACAAAGAAGCCGTCATTATTCATGGACAATTTGAAAAACTGGGCCAGCTTCTGGATCTTGTTGGGAACAACGGCAGAAGCCAGTGTCAGAATATCTGCCTTCAGTTCCAGAGCACGACCAAGGACATGGTCCTTAACCCGAACCACAAGCCTGTCACCAACCTTTTCCACCACAGGCTTGGCATCAAGCTCATAGCGGATGAAAATCACACCGGCATCCCTTGCCTCACGGTAGAGATACTCCTTTTCGCCGTAGGTACGAATGTCTCTGTACAGAATAAAGACATCCATGTCCGGCTTATGTTTTTTCAACTCCAGGGCATTATCAATGGAGTGGGTGCAGCACACGCGGGAGCAGTAGGGACGATCAGGCTGACGGGATCCCACACACTGGATGAAAACAGCACTTTCAGCACTGTCCAGAATGGGATCTTTGGTTTTAAACTTCATATCCATCTCAAGGCTGGTGAGGACCCTGGGGTCTTCTCCATAGAGATATTCGCTGGGCTGGAAGGGTGAAGCCCCTGTGGCCATGACAGCAATGCCATGCTCAAGCAGAAGCTCTGAACCACCTTTGAGCTGAGTTTTAAAATTACCCACAAAACCATCAACGGTGGCAATTTCCGTATTCAGGTGCACGGTTATGCTGTCATCCACCTTGATGGCATTTTCCAGCTCCGCAACCTTCTCCGCCACATCTTCGCCCTTGATGGTTTTAAATATATTCAAAGCCTGACCACCCAGACGATCAGATTTTTCTATGATGTGGGTCTGGTATCCCTGGTTTGAAAGGGCCTTGGCTGCGGTCATACCCGCAACACCACCACCCACCACCATGGCAGTCTGGTTTACATTCAGCTCGCCCTCACGGAGAGGCTCGAACAGAGAAGCCTTGGCAACACCCATGCGTACCAGATCTTTAGCCTTGTCCGTGGCCAGATCCGGAGTTTCCTTATGTACCCAGGAATCATGGTTACGGATGTTGACCATCTCAAAGAGATACTTGTTCAGACCGGCATTAATCAGGGTTTCCTGGAAGAGTCCCTCATGGGTTTTGGGCGTACAGGCCGCCACAACCACCCGATTCAGGTTCTTTTCCTTGATGATCTCAGCCATCTTGTCCTGAGTATCCTGGGAACAGGCAAAGAGATTGTTGGTCACATACTCCACATAGGGCAGGGTTTCGGAATACTCTGCCAGAGCCTTCACGTCCACAGTACCGGCTATGTTGGAGCCGCAGGAGCAGACAAAAACACCCACCCTCGGGCGGTCACCGGCAACATTTGTTTCAGGCACTGCCTCTGCGGTTTTTGTACGGGTATTCCTGGCCGATGTCAGCAGCTCACCCGCAGCAGAAGCTGCAGCCGAGGCATCAATCATGGCCTGGGGAATATCCTTGGGCCCTGCAAAGGCACCGGCCACAAAAATCCCTTCACGGGAAGTGGAAACCGGCTTAAAGGTCTCAAATTCGGCAAAGTTACCCTTGGTGAGCTTGATACCCAGATCGTTGGCAAGCTTCACCGTGGATGGATCCGTTTCAAGGCCGATGGACAGAACGATCATGTCAAAGACTTCCGTCTCAAGACGACCGTCATCGGTCACATAGCGGACTTCAAGGGAATCTGTTTCAGGAATAGGATTGATGGTATGCACACGGCTGCGGACAAAGCGAACGCCCTTCTTTTTGGCATTCTCATAGTAGCGTTCAAAGTCTTTTCCGTGGGTACGCATGTCCATGTAGAAGATGGCACAATCCAGATCATCACCACTGTGCTCCTTGGCAATGGCCGCTTCCTTGATGGCATACATGCAGCATACCGATGAACAATATGCATTGTCACAGCGGTTCATATCACGGGAACCAACGCACTGAAACCATGCTATCTTCTTCGGTTCCGCATGATCCTTGCTCATACGGGTAAGATGTCCCATGGTAGGACCGGAGGCGGAAAGAATTCTTTCAAACTCCATGGAGGTCACAACATTGGGAAATTTTGCATACTGGTAGGTATCAAAAATGGTTGGATCAAAGGGCTTGAAACCCGGAGACAGAACAATGGAACCCACGTTCAGCTTCAGGGTTTCCGCCTTGTCATCATAATTGATGGCATCGGCAGGGCAAATTTTTGCGCAATTGCCGCATTTGTCCTTGGTAAGCTTGATACAGCTTGCAGGATCAATAACATACTTCAGGGGCACTGCCTGATCGTATTCCACATAAATGGCTTTACGCTTTTTCAAGGATGCATTGTACAGGTCATCAATTTTTTTAGGACATTTTTCCGTACACGCACCACAGGCAATACACTTGTCCATATCTACATAACGGGGCTTCTTGAAAACTTCGACCTCGAAATTTCCGGCTTCACCGCTGATGGACGTTACTTCACTTAAAGTCAGTAATTCAATGTTCAGATGCCGGCCGACCTCGACCAGTTTAGGTGAGATAATTCACATTGCGCAATCGTTGGTCGGAAAGGTCTTGTCCAGCTGTGACATTACGCCACCAATGGACGACCCTTTTTCCACCAGATACACATAGTACCCGGCATCGGCCAGGTCCAGCGCCGACTGCATCCCGGTGATACCCCCACCCACGACGACAGCGGATCCAATAACTTCCTTCGACATGGTCTATTCTCCTGTAGCGATTCTGCAGTCCCTTTTTCCGCCACCCCATTATCCAGCGTTTTCAAGGAATTCTGCAACGTTACAAATACCCATATTGCCTGACGCCTTCCGGTTTCAGCACCGGAAACAAGCGCCAGAATCCGTACAAGCATTTATGAATTCTATTAGCACGCCAATCCTTATCGACTAACACCAATGTTGTCAATACATTTGTCCTGTGCGGATCTCAAGCCTCCACAGGAATATTTACCCTGTTTTTTTCCGGAAAAATCCGGTTTAATAATTCCCTGAACCGGTCCTGTCCCCTTACACTTTTATTCAGGAGAAGAGATGCAGAAAACCAGACCCGGAGTCATTGTCATATGCGGTCCCACAGCCAGCGGTAAAACCGATATGGCCATAGAACTCAGCCGTATCTTCAAAGCCAGTATTCTCAGTGCCGATTCCATGCAGGTCTACCGTAATATGAACATAGGCACAGCCAAACCCGACCCGGAAGAACTCAGACGCTACCCCCACGCAGCCATTGATATTATCGATCCGGATGAAGCCTTTGATGCCGCTGCCTTTGCAAGGCTTGGAAGAAAAGAAATCCAGCATAATTTTGAAAAAGGTTTTCTCACCATTGTTGCCGGTGGCACAGGCCTTTATATAAAGGCCCTGCTCCAGGGCCTTTTCCGGGGGCAGCCCGCAGAACCCGAAAGCCTTGCAAGGCTGGAAAGAGAAGCAAGGGAAGCAGGATCTGCAAGCCTCCATGGCCGACTGTCCCTGAAAGACCCGGAAGCTGCGGCAAAAATCCACCCCAATGACACCTTCCGCATTGTTCGTGCCCTTGAATTTTTTGAAGCCACAGGAAAAGCCATTTCAGACCGCCAGCAGGAACATGACTTTTCAGACAGACCCGACTATGCGGTGGTTAAAATCGGCATCCTGACGGACAGACAAACACTCTATGAGCGCATCAACGCCCGGGTGGATCGTATGCTGGAAAAGGGCCTTGAGCAGGAAGTAAAACAGCTCCTCTCCATGGGTTATGGTCCGGAGCTGAAAAGCATGCAGGCCATCGGATACCGCCATATGGCGGACATTCTCCAGGGACGGGTCAGCAGAGAAGAAGGTATCCGGCTTCTCAAAAGAGATACCCGACGCTATGCAAAACGACAGTACACCTGGTTCAATGCAGACCCCGAAATCCTGTGGACAGCCCCGGAATCCTGGGAAGAAATGCTTCCTGAAATTAAAAAAAAGCTGACCTCTCAGGGAGCTTCATTTTCTTCTTCACTGACATCCTGATGCACACGGGCATTAAAGGCTTCAACCCCCTTATTATATTCCCTGCGCCTCTGCTCATAGGCCTTCCTGTCTTTTTCAAAGGCCGCAACCTCAGCATTATGGGCAGCAACAGCTTCTGCATCGGTATTAGAAAGGGTTTTCACCCTTTCTTCAAGGGCCTCTTGCCTTTCCCCAAGCATCCTGAATTCTTCTGCGAGGGACTTTCGTTCCGACTCAAGGAATGCAGCATTTTCTTCCATTGAAACCGGCTCTGCAATCTCTTCTGCGATCTCCATACCATCATCTGCCGCTGCCCCTTCCCTTGCCTCAAGACTTTCAAAGCGCAAAACAGCCTCACGTTCCTTTTCAGGTAAGCGGGAAAGGTCATCGGTAAAAACAATTCTGCCAGCCTCATCCCTGTACTGATAAAACTCTGCACTGGTATGATTTACGAGAAAAAAAAGGCCCACACCCAAAATGACCATGATCTTTGTCTGCATACTGCCCCCCTCTTCTCCAGCTTTAAAAAATTTAAAAAGCCAATTCCCTTTTGCCTCATACCATGGTCTTAGTGTATATAGTTTTTCAGTTTTTATGACAAGCACAGGAAAAAATGCTTTTTCCCTTACACCATGTCGGCTGAAAAAGCCTGCTGTCCGGCAAGCCCTTACCATCAACCCATGGAACGACTGCTGATTTATGAAAAAAGATTTCACAGCCAAGGCAACCCTGCGGCGGCTCTGCCTTTCATGCCTCCTCTGCCTTTTTATTTTTACCGGATGCGCCAGAATGCCTTCTCCTATGGATATTTCAAGGCAGACACCCGAAGAAAAAAGCTTTGAATCCGCTGAAAAATCATATGCCGCCGGAAAAAGAGAAGAAGCCAGGGAAGCCTACCTGCACTTTCTGACAAACTATCCGGACCATCGCCATGCGCCGGAGGCCCTTTATAAACTCGGCTCAATTCATGCAGCAGAAGGCAATGGCAGTAATGCCAGATATTATTTTGGCAGACTGATTCAGGGTTATCCAGAGAGCAACTTTTTTCCCGAAGCCCTGCTGGCCCGATGCACTTCATGGTACACTGAAAACCAAACCGAAAAAGCCTTTGAATGTATACAGAATGCCAGACAGAGAACAGATAAGCCGGATATACATATCCGCATGGCAATGCTGAATGCAAATATCCTCACCAACATAAACCGCAACCAGGAAGCCCTGGAAAGCCTTGTTCTCATTTATCCCACAGCACCAGCCCCCCTTAAACCAATACTGCTGGATAAAATTTTCAACCAGACCCGGGCAATGACGCCTGACACCATTCTTTCCACAATACCCCTTGCTGCACAACCTGAACCGCTGGCAAGCCTGACGCTGGCCAGAGCAGTCCGTCTGGCCGAATCCGGCCGCTACCGCAGCGCAGAAGAAATACTTGAGGACTTCCTGAACCGCCACCCACGTCACCCAAGAAAAATCATGGCCGAAGATCTCAGGAACGCCCTTATGGATAAAGAAGAAATCGATCCTTTGGCCATTGCCTGTCTACTCCCCCTCTCCGGCCGTTTCGAACCCTTTGGAAATCAGGCCCTCAGGGGTGTGGAAATGGCCATGATGATTTACACCCGACAGGAAAATGCCCTGCCCGTCCGCATCCTGATTGAAGATACACGCTCCGACGACAATGCAGCTTCAGAAGCCATAAAAACTTTAAACGACAAAAAAATCATGGCCGCCATTGGGCCCCTGGCTGCTTCCCCGGAATCATTCCAGACAGCAGCCGACCTTGGCCTTCCCCTGATCACGCTGACCCAGCAGGAAGGTGTGACGGATATCGGCCCCGGAATCTTCCGGCACTTCATGACACCAGCCATGCAGGTCCGTGCTCTGGTTTCCCATGCCATGAACCGTCGCAATCTTTTCCGTTTTGCCATTCTCCATCCGGATGACAGCTACGGTCAAAATTTTCGGGATCTTTTCTGGGATGAAGTAGAAAACATGGGGGGACGCATAACAGGTGTTGAAAGCTACCCCCCCCGCAGCACGGACTTTTCTGAACCCATCCGCCGCCTGACGGGCCTTCACCTTCCCCTACCCGAAGATCTCCGCACTCCGGTTCCTGAAGGAGAAGAGGAAAAAGAGCCAAAACCTGCAATACAGTTTGACGCCCTCTTCATTCCGGACAGTGCCCAACGCACAGGCCTGATTCTTCCCCAGCTGTCCTACCACGATGTGGAAGGTGTTCAACTGCTGGGCACCAACCTCTGGCACAGCCCCCGCTTCATTCAAATGACAGGAGGCCATGCCAGAGGCGCCCTGCTGCCAACGGGATTTTATGCAGGAAGTACCCGACCGCAGGTTCAGGAATTTGCACAGCTTTTCAAAGAAACCTACGGAGAAGATCCCGGATACCTTGAAGCAGTGGTCTTTGACACCCTGATGTTTCTCTTCCATACCCTGGAAAAGAACCCCTACAGCCGCTCTGAATTTGTAGAGTATATAATTGAATCAGAAGTCTACGATGGTGTCACGGGCCGCATCCGTTTCTCAGAAAAAAGGGAGTCCATGACACCACCCGGCATCCTTGAAATACGGGGAGGCGATTTCCGTGAAATCCTTCCCTGATATATCTTCACCCGGCATACCTTCCTACGGGCACTACAGAGCCCTGACCCTGGCACTCAAGGGACTGGGAGCGCCTTTTCTCTGGGCAGGCATGCATGCTGCGGGACAGGGCAAGCGGTATCAGCAGCTCAGGGGAAAACTCCCTTTTCTTGAAAAAAAAGAGGGTAGACCCCACATATGGATACACGGTGCAAGCCTTGGAGAAGCCGGTGTCACCGAATCTCTGGTGCAGCAGCTTCGCGGTCTTCTCCCAAAGGATATCCATTTTACCCTTTCCTCATGTACAAAAACGGGCATCACCATGCTGGAAAAACGACTTTCCGCTGTGGCAACCCCTGTTTTTGCTCCCATGGATCTTCCGGGATGGCCGGAAGCAGCCCTTAAATCAAGGCAGCCGGATATCATGGTCTTTGTGGAAACGGAAATATGGCCCAACTGGATAAAGGCCTGCGCAGACCTTAACATCCCTGTACTCATGGTCAATGGCCGGATTTCTCCAAGATCTTTCCCTCGCTACATGAAACTCCGTCCGCTTTTAAGGGAAATTTTTAGTAAAATGTCCGGCTTCAGCATGATAAGCGATAAAGATGCAGAGCGAATCCTGGAGCTGGGAGCCCCTCCCGAAAAAGTATGGGTCTGCGGAAATGCCAAAAGAGACCCCTTTTCCCTGACCGGGGCACCCCTGTCCATTGACAGAGCCGGACTTGGCCTGAGGGAGGATACACCACTCTGGATCTGTGGCAGTATTCGCAAAAACGAGGAAATCCCCCTGGCACAGGCCTTCATCAGGGCCAGAGAGGAATTCCCCGATCTCCACATGATTCTGGCACCCCGCCATCTGAAACGCCTTGAAGGAATGGAAAAGAATATTACCAGAGCAGGCCTTGGACACCAGCGTCGCAGCCGTGGTCTGCCCCTTCGTCATCCGGTTCTCTTCCTTGACACCATGGGTGAACTGCGCAGCCTCTATGCCCTTGCCGATGTGGTTTTCTGCGGTGGCAGCCTGGTTCCCGCAGGAGGACAGAACATTTTGGAAGCAGCTGCCTGGGCAAAGCCCATCCTTTTCGGTCCTTCCATGGAAGATTTTTCAGAAGAAAAAAACCTGCTCACGGAAGCAGGCGCTGCCTTTGAAACCCAAGACGCAGAGGCCCTTGGCCAAAAACTCTGCTTTCTTCTGCGATTTCCTGAAAAAGCCAGAGAAGCAGGAGAAGCAGGCCTGAGCGCCCTTAAGAAAAATCAGGGCGCCTTGTCCTGCCACACCCATGCCATCATGAGGCTCTTGAAAAAGTAACTGCATCAGAAAACCCTGAGGGAACCCTGGCCCGTCGTCTCAAGAACCGCCTGCCAGAGGGAACCGCCGGGATCCACATGCCGACGCTTTCCGGCACAAAGGGCAAGGGGAAGATGCACAAAGCTGCCATTGATATAGCCCACAAGCATATCTGTCTTCCCTGCCATGGCCGCATGTACGGCGTGGCGGGCCAGAAAACTGCAAAAAACGGAATCCCCTGCATTGGCGGGCAGACTGCGGATCATATAACCGGGATCAATGTACTTCATGGCAATAGCTTTCCCCTTTGCCCTGAAACATGATTCTATGGCATCCTTGAGAAAGAGGCCTATATCCTTCAGAATCATGTTGCCGGAAGCATCTTTCACCCCATCCTTTTCCCCAAAAAAATTCTGCCCCGCCCCTTCAGCGACCACAATAACGGCATGGCCCCTCTCGGCAAGGCGCCGCTCCAGAGACCACAAAAGCCCCCCTTCTCCATCCAAATCAAAGGGCACCTCCGGTATCAGAACAAAATTTGCCTCCTGCTGGGCAAGGGCAGCTGTGGCGGCTATAAAACCGGAATGACGACCCATCAGACGAATAAGCCCTACCCCCATAGGATAGCCCACGGCCTCGGTATGGGCACTGCGGACAGCCCGTGTAGCCTCTTCCACGGCCGTATCAAAACCAAAGCTTCTTTCCGTTATTGCAATATCATTGTCTATGGTTTTTGGAATGCCCACCACAGCCAGATCCATGCCCCTTTTTCGCACCGTCTCCGAAAGCAGATGGGCAGCCGTAAGCGTTCCGTCTCCACCCACCATAAAGAGAATTTGAATGCCTGAACGCTCCAGCTCATCACAGATATGGTCAAAATTCTGCGGCCCCCTGGAAGAACCCAATATGGTGCCGCCCATATCCAGAATACGTTCCACCACAGCCGGAGTCAGCACCAGAGGTGCATGACCAGCTTCACGGATAAAACCCTGAAGACCATAACGGATACCAAGAATATCTCCTACGCCGTAACGGTGATACAGCTCAATCACAAGGGAGCGGATAATGTCATTTAAGCCCGGACAAAGTCCGCCACAGGTTACAATGGCTGCCCGCATACGGGCAGGATCAAAAAAAATACGCTCCCTCGGCCCTGCGGCCTCAAAACTCACAGGTACTTTTCCCTGTCCTGTGGCACAAAGGATCTCAGAAGGGTCAAGACTCTTCAAAATGCGCGCACCATCGGAAACAAAACGTCCCCCATGGGTAAAACGGAGAGGAGAGGCAAAGGAACAGGCTCCCAGATTCAAAATCTCTGTATCCAAAAAGGGTATCCTTTCAAAAAAAATGGTAATTATTCAGCACATTTTACCCTGAAAGATTGTGTATTGATTTCAAAGCCGTGGTTCCAGCAAAAGACAATCGGGCTCTTTGTGAGTGACATTGCGATCGTTTCGGATCAGAGCTTCGCAGGCCTGTGCGAAAGAAGCGGCAAACTGTCTGAGCCGCCACAAAGGCAGCGTACTAAGGCCTGCTATGGTAATAAAAAAGTGCATCCTGCCTGTGGCGGGGAGTTTTTGCCGCTTCCGCACAGGTCAAGAAGCTCCCGAAAAAGATTGCGTCACGAACAAATGGTCCGGTTGTCTATGCACCTGATTAAAGGTTTTCGATTTACCAAAGGAAAATTGTGCTGAACAGTTACAAAAAAACAAAATCTTCAAAGCCTTGCATGAAACTTGAAGGCTCCTTTACCGAGAATATCATGCAGATGCAGCATGCCCACAAGCATTCCTGAGGCGTCCACAACGGGCAGAACCGTAATCTGATGCTCCTCCATGGTATTCAGGGCATCATAAACAGGACTTTCCGGTGCCACACAGCGGGGATTGGCGGTCATCATTTCCTCAAGCCTGCCACTGCTGCATTTTCCCGTAGCCACAAGATGGCGGACATCTCCGTCTGTCAGTATACCAAGCAGATATCCCTTCTCATCAGTAATCATAACAGCGCCAAGGGAAACACGATCCATCAGTTCCAGCACCTCGGGCAGGGGCGTTCCAGCCACCACCTGCGGCAAAAATTCCGTCAGCATAAGATCCACCACACGGCTGGCAAGACGCTGCCCAAGGGCACCACCGGGATGGAATTTTTTAAAGTCAGAGGATTTGAACTTCCGTTTATTAATCAGAGCCACGGCCAGCGCATCCCCTGCGGCCAGAAGAACCGTTGTGGACGTGGTTGGTGCAAGCCCCAGAGGACAGGCTTCCCTGGCCACCCCCACATTGACAACCACATCCGCCTGCCGGGCCAGTGTGGAGCTGGAATTGCCTGTCATGGCCAGAATGGGACAGCCCATGTGGCGGATACTGGGCAAAAGTATATTCAGCTCTTCGGTTTCACCCGAATTGGAAAGGGCCAGAAAAACATCACCGCTGCCCACAAGACCCAGATCCCCGTGCATGGCTTCCACAGGATGCAGAAAAATAGCATGGGTTCCCGTGGAAATAAGAGTGGCCACTATCTTACGACCCACAAGTCCGGATTTTCCAATACCTGCAACCACAAGCCTGCCCCTGCAGGCAAATACCGTTTCCACCATCTTTTCAAATGAGGCATCCACCCTTGCAGCAAAATCAAGGATACCCTGCGCTTCAATTTCAAGAACTTCTCTGATTTCTTTTATCATAATGGATGTTTCCCAATAACAGGTACGATTGCCATGGCTTATTTTCAATAAAAAACCTGACAAAAAAAATAAAAAAACTCCCGAAGAAAAACATATTGTGAACAAAAAACCTTTCCCCTGAGCCTCCCATAACCGGGGAGGCACTATAAACCCAAGTAAAACATGAATCAATTTCATCTTCAGCTCAAGGCCTTAAAAAAAACTGAAAGCGTTTTCAAATTGACAAGCCCTCTTCCTTTTTTTATTGTTGTAGGGTTTTTGATATGATGAGTGAACGGAACCATATTTTTCCTGATACAAAGAAAGATGGAATTCAGTTTAAATGGGCTGAAGATCATCATTAAAAAGCATCAGAATTTTTTTCCGTTCAACCATTGCTCAGAATCCGAGTCCGTATTATCAATATCAGAAGTTTATCATTATTTAAGGAACCAGGAGTTCACCCTATGATCTGCACCACGACACGTAAAGGCCAAGACTGTGTTTTCATGAAAACCAGCGGTTGTTCCTATACTGACGGCACCTGTCTTTCAGCCGTTGAAACCTGCATGGGCTGTGCCCGCATTACAGAACAGGAAAGCGGCATCTACTGTACTGTTTTTCCCGATCCCTCCATCAAATGGAAACTGGGTAACTGCAACATGGCAACCCACCTGAAAACCGAGGCAGCCGCAGACAAAAAGAAAGTCAACCCGCTTAAGGCATCCAAGCGTAAGTAGTGTAAGGAATAAAGCCCTTTTTTTGTCTGACGGGCATATCTGTGCATATAAACATAGGGAGGTCACTGTTCTTTTAGTGACCGTATTGTTTTATTCCAGATATGCAGTAGCAGAAACTGTGGCTTTTATTCAAAAATGCCATACAGACAAGCAGGACAAAAAATTGCCTGTCCAAGAAGGTACTGATATCCCGCAACCGGAAAAGCCCATCCTTAATTTTTTAAGGACATGGGCTTTCCTGATTTAAATTCTGCCTGCCAGGGCTATATTAACGCTGAATCCGATGAACTGCCATCAAAACCAGCCCTGCCAATAAAAAAACCGATATTTTGCCAAGGATAGACATGAATCCCTTAGCCGAGCAGCTGAACGCAGCCCTTGCCAATGGAAATCCAAAAGCCCTTGAACTCTTATCCAGTGTGGGACAAAATCTCTTCTTTCCCAAAGGCATTCTCAGCCAGAGCGCCGAAGCAAAGGAAAAAGCCCACGCAATAAATGCCACCATCGGCATTGCACGGGAAGATGGGGGCATCATGTGCTTTCCTTCGGTCATGGATGGCCTGAATTACAGCCCGGAAGATTCCCTTACCTATGCGCCTTCCTTTGGAATTCTAGAGCTGAGAAAAGCCTGGCAGACTTCCCTGTTCGAAAAGAATCCTTCGCTAAAGGGAAAAACCGTCTCCCTGCCCGTGGTAACCTGCGGTATTACCCATGCCATAAGTGTTTTTGCGGAAACCTGGTGCAATGCAGGAGACACGGTGATCCTGCCTGACATGATGTGGGGCAACTACAACCTCATCATGAATGTACGTCTGGGTATCCGGCTGCGCCACTATCCCATCTTCACTCCAGAAGGTGGCTTCAATGTAGAAGGAATGATGGAGCTGGTCCGGGATGAGGCAGAAAAAACAGGGAAAGCCATTGTACTTTTAAATTTCCCACAAAACCCCACCGGCTACGCCATTTCCAGAACAGAGGCTGACACTCTGATTGGGGGCATAAAAAAAATAGCAGAATCCGGCAAGAAAATTCTCGTGGTCACAGACGACGCTTATTTCGGACTCTTTTACGAAGAAGAGACCTTAAAGGAATCCCTTTTTGCCCATTTTGCGGATCTTAACGAAAATATTCTGGCAATCAAGCTGGATGGAGCCACCAAGGAAAACTATGTCTGGGGCTTAAGGGTAGGCTTCATGACCTATGGCACAAAAGTCTCCGGAGAAACGGCTCCCTTTTATGAGGCCCTGGAGCGTAAAACCGCAGGCTGCATCCGCGGTAACATCTCCAATGCATCACATCTGGGCCAGCGCATTGTTCTCAGATCCATGCAGGATGAACGCTACAGTGCAGAGCATGGCCTGAAACATGATATACTCCAAGCCAGAGCCACAAGGGTTAAAGAAGTTCTGAAGGACCCGGCATATGCCGATGCCTTCACTCCCTATCCTTTCAATGCAGGCTATTTCATGTGCGTTCGCTTAAATGATGTGGAAGCTGAGAAACTGAGGGTTCATCTGCTGGAGAAATATGGAGTTGGCCTCATTGCCTTAGGGAAATACGATATAAGAGTAGCCTTCAGCTGTATCGAAGAAAATGAAGTAAAACCCCTCTTTGACATTCTGCTTCAGGGAATTCAGGATCTGCGGAACGCTGAACTGTCTTTAAAATCTTAAGAATACTAAAATATTTAATTTTGACATTGACCTGACTGCTTATACTGTATGCCCTGCTGCCAGATTTTAAGCATTTACCAAAAGTCGCCGTAAAACCCCTGGCTTTAGCCATGGGGAGGTTCAGGAAACCATTACTGTTTCTTTTTCAGTAAAAGAATTCCACTTTAAAAAAAATTATGTCATCATGATCTGTGCCCCTTATCATCCGCCCTGAATACGGTAGGTTGTAAATGACAAATAATACAGGAATCCTCGGCTGCGGCAGAGCTGGAAGCCACCTTGCCTTTCACCTTGCAAAGACAGGCTGGTCAGTCTGCGGCATCTGGGATGCCGAAATAAAAAAGGCGGAACAGATTGCAAAGCTTACTGGAATCCCCCTTCTTTGCCCTGAGGATATGGGCAGAAAAGCAGATATTCTGGTTCTGGCACTTCCAGATGATACCATTGCACCCGCCTGCGATACCTTTGCCGCAAAGAATATCTTCCGCCCCGGCCAGCGGGTTTTTCATTTAAGCGGTTCCCAAACCTCAGAAATTCTTACCTCTGCTGCAAAAAAAAGTGCCTTTACTGCCTCCCTGCATCCCCTGCAGAGCTTTTCATCCAACCTGGATATGCTACTCCCTTTCAAAAATATCCTCATGACTGCGGAAGGAATGCCTGAAGCTGTAGAAACCGGGCTTGCCATGGCGAAACATCTGGGAGCAAAGGGAATCACCATTGCAGCCGATGCCAAGGTACTCTATCATACGGCAGCGGTGGTGGCCTCCAACTACCTTGTCACCCTTATGGATTTTTCCTTTGATCTTCTGGAAGCCTCGGGTATTAAAGGCAGTGATGCCATGACCTTTCTTACCCCCCTTATTTCCGGCACCCTTGCCAATCTGGAAAAAATGCCTGCGGAAGCTGCCCTCACTGGTCCCGTTGTAAGGGGAGATGCGGCAACCCTCAGAAGACACCTTGAAGCCATAAACGAAAAACGTCCCTTACGCAGCGACCTGTACAAGGCACTGGGAAGAGCCACGCTGAATCTGGCTGTAAAGGGAAACCATCTGGATGAAAAAGCAAAAAGGCAGATCCATCAGCTTTTTTCCTGAATCAGCATTTTTGAGTAGATAAAGAACAAAAAAACCATCAGAAAGGAGCACCGGATGTTACCTCATTTTTTGGCACCAGCTGCCTTTATTCTACTGCTTTTGCTCACCTCCTGCGGCGGACTCCGGAGTACACCTACGGCCGATCCCCATGCCCAGCAGGCCATTGAAAACATGGCCGCTAAGATTGCCTTTAAAAACCCCCAGAACATCAACACACCGGGCCATGTCAGAATTCCCCTGGCCAAAGGTCAGTGGGTAACCACGCTGGCCCGCTATAAAAACCACGATGGTGATCGCATCCTCAGCACCACAAAGGTCATAGACGTTCAACAGGATCTTGTAACCCTTGAGGTGGAAAACTTCACGGCATCCCAGAAGGGAGAACGCAATGTCACTCTTGTTCAGATTGCAGGCTACCCCGTCAATCTCCCAGTGGGACCGGATCAGGAGGCAATTAAAGCCATAACCAGCCAGGCCCGTATTCTTCGCATGGTTACCCAGGCCGGAGACAACCCGCCATCGGAAATGCCCCCTGCCTATCTTCAGTTTGCTTCCAACCTCATGAAAGACTTCATCAACCCGGCTGTACGCACCACCCCCATCAGCACCCAACCCGTGGAAACACCTTATATCCGTACCAGAGACGCTAAAATCTTTGATGTGGAAGTTTCTGTGCTGGGTTTCAAGGATACCGGCAAAATTCAAGCCCATGGAGGTGTCCCTGTCAATAATCAGGTTCTTTACGAAAATACGGATCAAATCATTTATACCATTGCCTATGGCTTAAAGGGCGCAAAACAGACTCTTTTCTTTCCCCCCGCCGGAACTGGCATGCAATAAAAAATAAAGGGGCTCCCTGAAATCATTTAGGGAGCCCCTTTATTTATTCTGTCCGAGGAGCATCCTAACACCATGACAAGAATAATCACCGTCAGCAGTGGTAAGGGAGGAGTAGGCAAAACCCATATCAGCACCAACCTTGCCCTTCATCTTGCCCTGTCAGGCCATAAAACCTGTCTTCTGGATGCAGACCTCGGTCTTGCCAACGTGAATATCCTTTTAAATATTCATCCTGAAAAAAACCTCAAAGATGTTATTTTAGAAAAAATTCCTCTCCGGAATATCCTGATTAAAACACAGGAAGGGCTGGATATTATTGCGGGGAGTTCCGGCATTGAGGCTATGGCCAACCTGAGAAGCGATCAGATCCTGTATCTTGTTCAAGAATTCTCAACCCTGGACAGCTATGATTATTTTATCATAGACACAGCCGCAGGTATTGCAAGGGATGTGCTGGCCTTCTGCCTGGCATCATCGGAACTGCTGCTCATCATCACACCTGACCCTGCCTCCCTCACCGATGCCTATGCACTGATCAAAGTTCTGAAGCTCAACGGCTTCCAGGCTCCGGTCCGTGTCATCGTCAACAATGCCCCGGGTATGGACAAGGCCAGAAATGTTCTTATGAAACTGGTAAACGCCGTAAAAAACCATCTGGATATGGAAATCCATCCCATTGGTATTATTCCACGGGACAATGCCGTACCCAATGCCCTTGCTGAGCAGGAAGCCTTTATTCTGCGCTATCCCCAGAGTATTGCATCCCGATGCATCCGTAATGCAGCCCAGAATCTCATCCAGCAGAAGGACATCGGTGAAAAAGTATCGTATCCAAAGGATTTCTTTGAAAAATTTCTAAATATTCTGATGGGGCCTTTAAAAAAATATTCAGAAAAACCAAAGGATCTGTCCCAGCAGCTGCCAGACCGTCCACCGGAAAAAGCGAAAACTGAACCAGCGGAAAAGACTCCGGCATCCCGGATCGTCCCAGAAATCCCGCAGGTGTTAGCAGAAAAAACAAAACCTGCCCCTCATTCAGCAAAGGAAGAAGATCTACCTCCACGACCCGGCACACAAGACACCTCTGCCCTGCTCCATGAAACCAACCATCTGCTGAGGGAAGTTTCGGCCAGTATGAGCGCCATAGCTTCAGAACTTAAAGAAATCCGGGAATTTTTCACCAAAACGCAACTGGCAAACCGTGAAACACCACCTCTGCATAGTCTCCCCGAGCCGGAAGCAGCCGGGCATCGGGAACAAAAGCTTTCGGATATCCTGGCCGGATACCCCATGTTCCAGAGCCTGAACAGTCAGGAACTTCACAGCATCCTTACCCGGCTAAAATCCAGAAATTGTCAGAAAAATGAAATACTGATGCATAAAGGAGAAGCCGGAAAAAATCTGTATATTCTTGTTTCAGGCAGAGTAGCCGTACTGGATGCAAATGAGAAAGTTCTTGATACCATGTCAGGGGGAGATGTTTTCGGTGAAATGAGTCTGATCAGTGGTGAGCCGGTCAATGCCACCATAAAAACCATGGAAAAAACCGAAATCCTCTTCCTTGAAGGAAAAGAATTCATACGCATACTTGGAACCTACCCAGCCCTGCAAATGCACTTTGCCCAGCTTTTAAGCCAAAGACTTGCCAGACGTCTGCAAAAAGCCGATCTTGCCCGAACAGACACCCTCGCTTCCCAGCTGAGTGGCACCCTTGAAAGCACACAGATCCCTGAAATTCTGCAGATGCTGAAAACAGGAGAAAAAACTGGAATGCTTGTTTTTGCCTTTACAGGTGGCAAAGCAGCCATTTCCATGATCAAAGGTGAAATGGTTGCCGCCCGCTATGGAGAACATAGCGGAAAGGAAGCTTTTTATCAGATAATAAAGGAAAAAAAGGGACGTTTCAGCTATATCCCGGATCTGCCAAAGCAGGACAGAGATAAAAAACCCATGGGCCATTTTATGAAACTTCTCATGGATGCGGTCAGCAGGATGGATGAGGAACCAGGGCTACGATCACTCCATGGATAAACAATAATAAACATCAGATTATTTTCTTCTGCTTTTATCAATGGCCTTAAGGGTAAGATTCTTGATCCTGTGCATCCACTCCTTAACCTCTGCTGAATAAAGCTGTGCCGACTCTCTGTTCCAGTCCACATAAATCAGCCCCACAACTTTTTTTTGCAGAATCAGAGGATAAAGGGCAAAAGACGTGGCAAAACCGGCCTGCAGATACCAGTCCGGAACTCTGCTGTTCATATCCCTCTGATCCGTATCTTCCACCACCATATCAAACCCGGTTCTCAGTGCTTTATTAAAAATATCAAGCCCATCCTTACGGAGGGGGAATGTAAACATACGGCTGAATTCCGCCATATCATCTCCAAGGACAAAACGGGGAGTCATAAGACCATTTGCCTTGTCCAGAATACAGATGGCAATCCTTGAGAAGAAAAAACCTTTATAAATTGTTGTAATAATCTGTAAAAGCACATCCCCCAAACGAAACTCCTCTGCCAGGAGTTTTTCAATAGCAAGAATCCTGTCAGATATCCATGATGCCTGTATTTCCACCGGCGGCATCTCGTCTTCCGCCATATCGACCGGAACACTTTTACCCAGCAATGCAGAAAGGCTTCCCCGTTCCGGATCAAACCGGGTATTTTTCAAACGAATTTTCAGTACACGGGCATGCCTTTCCACCTGTTCCATGGCATTATCCAGCAAAGATTCAGCATATGCAGCATCCATGGCAATGAAGCCCCTGTAACGATTTACAATCTCCTCAATTTTCAATCTTCTTTCCCTGAGATTCGTGAAAGAATCAATATTGCACATCTCATAGGTAAAGGATGCCACAATACGTTTCAGGTCCCGTGTGGTCAGTTTCCTTTTATCCTCAGAATCCTTAAAAGAATAAAGTCCTTCCACAATGGCCCTTGGAAATCCCCAGCCCAGGGCAATCCCCCTGCCAATCTCACTGCAGGAAACCCCCAGCATTTTCTTAGTCACCAGATCCTTCTCCATCTGATGCCGCATGGCAAAAATTTCAATTCTCCTGAAAACATCCGGTTTGCAGAAAATCAGCACCTGCTCACCGATATCATAGAGCATACAGACAAGGTGAAAGGCAAATTTTTCTCCATACCCGGCCTTTTCCGCCATCTGTCTTCCCATGATCCCTCGCATGAGACTGGTCAATGATCTTTCCTTCAGCAGATCACTTTTTGCAATATCCTGCATAAATTCAAACAAAAGCAATGAGGATGCTATTTCCTGAACAATGTCCGTGCCAAGAACCACCATGGCTTCAGAAATACTTGAAATACCATCCTTTCCGAATCGTCCGTAGTAAGCGGAGTTCACCAGCGAAAGCACCTTGGACGCAACGGAAACATCTTTTAGAATCACCTGGGCAATATCATGGCTGGATGCGTATTCTTTTTTTACAATCTCATTGATTTCAGTAATCTGGGCCATGAAAGTATGAAGAAAGCTGCCCGATCGCATCTGTTTATCAAGACTTTCCAATATTCCATCCAGGGTCCCTTCATCTGAAAGATCCTGAGTACTTCCTTCTTCAGGTCTCTTCTTCAGGGAATACGGATCATATCTTTCTGAAGAATTACCTGAAACAAAGATGCTTGACTCACTTCCACTACCAGTTCCATCTCCATATTCATCAAGGGTACTTAATTCGGGAAGGTCCGGGAGATCAAGGGCATCCAGCGCAATCCTGCCATCAGCCTGCTCCTCAGATTCATCAAAATCATTCAGTTCTGGAAGGTCAGGAAGGTCAAGGGCATCCAGCGCAATCCTGCCATCAGCCTGCTCCTCAGATTCATCAAAATCATTCAGTTCTGGAAGATCAGGAAGGTCAAGGGCATCCAGTGCTATCCTGTTCTCCGCCCCCTCCCCAGAAGCATCCAGGGCATTCAGCTCAGGGATATCCGGCAAATCCAGTTTATCAAGCTCAATACCGGAACCTGTTTTACCTTCCTTCCCCATTGCTTTTCTCCTTGCACATGATGCCGTTCATTTTTTTAAATCTTACAAAAAAGATATTGCTGACCGGACAGACATACCAACAGGATATGGACAAACCAAAAATCTTCCTGCAAAATCATTAAACCATGGTCTTTATCATAATAAAGCAAAAAGACAGGAGATCTGCCATGCAGAATATAAAGCGTGTGGTGGAGCAGAATAAAAACAATTTTATTTTTTACAACATATCCAGGTTAAGGGAAATGTTACGCTATATGTCCCCGATCAAACTCGATCTTTTTATAGAAATCCCTTTTCTTATACACATAAATGACCCGGAATTTCCAGCCTATACAACATCTTTCAAAGGCAATCCAGGATTATGGCACTACGAAAACTCAGGCATGGCAAAGGAACTGCAAAAAAAAAGACCAGAAATAAAAGAACATCTCCACCTTCCTTTAAAAAAGCCTCTGGTACAGGCACTCTATCACATAGGCAGTCTCGGCACCTTCACCCAGTCGGCCAAATCCGACTTTGACTTCTGGGTAATTATTGATCCCTGCCAAATGGACAAGCATCAGCTGGCTGCCTTCCAGGAAAAACTGCAGCGTATCACCACCTACGGTAAAAAATTCTTTTCCCAGGAAATCAGCTTTTTCATACACACGGCAGAAACACTAAAAAATAACATCCTGGATATGACAGACGAGGTAATGGCCAAGCCCCCTCCTTTTCTTATCAAGGAAGAATTTTACAGAACCTTCCTCATGATTACCGGCAAAATTCCGCTTTGGGCCATTCTACCTCCTGACCTGACAGAGGAAGAAAAAGAGAATTTCCTAAAATATACGGAGCAGCTTGAAGAATACCTTGATATGGGATGTCCTCCCGAACCACTTCCCCATTATGTCGTTCAACAGGGACTTCTCTGGCAGATATGTAAAGCTCCGGAAGATCCTTCCAAAGCCCTTATTAAAGCCAGTATCACAGCCAGCTATCAGAGCAGAGACAAAAAAACAGCAGCGCCTCTGCTCTGCAATGAAATCAGACAGAATTTCAAGCATCCTCACATGGATGATTACACAAAAGACCCCTATGTAAAGGCCTTTAACAGGGTTCTGGCCTTCCATGAAGAACAAGGAGACAGCGCAAGTCTGGCAGAAGCTAAAATAGCCATCTTTTTCCGTTTGTCCGGCTTTCCTGCGGTTACCTTGCCGGAAGA
Source organism: Desulfobotulus mexicanus (assembly GCF_006175995.1). Classification (NCBI taxonomy): domain Bacteria; kingdom Pseudomonadati; phylum Thermodesulfobacteriota; class Desulfobacteria; order Desulfobacterales; family Desulfobacteraceae; genus Desulfobotulus; species Desulfobotulus mexicanus. The sequence goes on along the minus strand of NZ_VDMB01000025.1, from coordinate 20,505 downwards.
AGGTTCACCCAAAAGAAAGATACTGAACCATTATGTAAAAAAATGGCAGCTGACAGCCCCTCGCCTCCACAAATTGCTGAACTACAATCTCTGGCATGAGGAGGAAAAAAAACTTCTGGACCAGACCATGACCCAAACCATTGTCCAGATGTATCTGCACTCTCTTGAAAATGAAGGGGGAAAATCCCATGACAATGGAGACCTCATCATCCTTGCCAACAAAGCCCGCTGCGTCATGCAGCAGGACCAGAAAAACCGTATGCCCCGATCATCTCTTTTTTTAAGAAGTCTTCCCCACACAAGTCTCTCCATAAAAATGCCGGAAAATCAAGAATTTCCCTGGCATTTATGTTCCGGGCCAAAGATCCTGTTCTCTGATATCTGCCTGCTCAGGGTGCTGGGCTGGGCCATGGCCAATGGTATTTACAAGCCTGGGAAAAATAGCCTTGATATGCCGGATAATTTTAAAGTTTTTGGCTCTCTGGAAAAGGAAGAAAAATGCACCACAATTTTTTTGGCTCTGCAACCCTGGATGCCCATCTCCGACGAGGTTTTTCTTAAGAAACCTGTCTGGGAAAGAATCATCGTTGCCTTATACGGATCATCTGAAAAGTATAAGGCAGGGCTTCTGGTACGAAATTCATGGGGAGAAATTTTCTTTGAAGCCCTTCCCTTTGACCCGCTTGATACCGAAGAAGACAAATGTTATCATACAGCAATGAAGGTTCTGGAATACCATGGAGAAGACAGCCACTATTTTATTTTTCAGATATCCCTTAAGGCCATGCCACAGACCGTCGGGCGTATCAGAACCATCATTGAAGATTCCCCCAGTATAAAAAAACAAAAAGTCAACACTCCCCTTCAAAGGAACGTGCGCCTTGACATCATATGACACACCCATCCCAGCCCAGCCCGCTTCCGATGCCAGTGCCCCTGTTCTGATACTCCATGAGGATCCCGTCATACTTGCGGAATTAACCCGTTCCATAAATTCTCTGGGGTTTATAAACATCCTGTCCCTTAAGAATTCTGAAGAAGCCATGGAGGAAAGCAGAAGAAAAAAAATTTCCTTTTTCATCTGTGCCTATGAAACAGAAAATATTGAGGGACTGCGCTTTTTAAACCTGATACGGAAAAAGTCGAGTTTTATCTACACGCCTTTTTTCCTTACGGATGATCAGTTCACAAGTCTTAAGGTCATGAAGGCCGGTTATGCCGGAGTCAGTGGTCTCATTGTAGTCCCCTTTTCCACAAAAATCCTGCAGGAAAAGCTCTTTAAGAATATGAGGGTAAAAAAAGATCCCATCATACAGAAAACAGAAACACAGGTGGAAAAAGGAACTGCCCTTATTGATGCGGGTAAAAACGAAGAAGGAATCAAGGAACTCAAATCAGTTCTGGACCAAAAAGAAGGACCGGAATATCACTACAACATAGGCTACATTCGAAGTATCCAGAAAAAATATCCCGAAGCCATAGATGCCTTTAAAAAAGCCACCCAGATGGACCGGCTTTTTGCAAAGGCATACGAAGCCATGGCAAGGGCCTATATTGCCATGGGCCGGGAGGATCTTGCGGATACCTACATGCATCATGCTGCCCAGATCTACATGGAAAGGGAACAGGATGGCCATGCTGAAGATATTTTAAAGGAAATGCTGGAACTCGGATATGAATCCCTCAATGTTTTTAACTCCCTTGGCATCATCTACAGAAAACGGGGAGACCACAAAAAATCCATGGCCCATTACACCAAGGCTCTGAAGATTCACCCCAATGAACCCAATATTTATTACAATATGGGTCGAATCTGTATGGATATGAAGGATATGGAAAAAGCAAGGATTCTCTTTGAAAGGGCTGTGACAATAAAAAAAGACTTCAAAGAAGCACGGCAGATTTTAAAAGCCATGGATCTTGGCATTCTCTGACTTCGTTTACTAAAGCTCACACTTCTCAGGCAACTGCATAAGACCCCAGATAATTTGCCCATGCCTAAGCCGAAACGATTGAACTCTTCTTTACATACAACCATAGAGCCTTGCAGGTCGTATAAAAAAGCTGTCCTGACTTGACGAAAGCCCAGCCCGTACCCATGTTTCAAAATAAGACACATGTATCCTTCAACCCAAGACAAAAGGAGCTTGCCACATGGTCACTGTCACCCTTCAAGGTACCCCCGTTAAGACATCAGGCAGTCTGCCTGAAACAGGAAGCAAAGCACCGGCATTTACACTCACCTCTGCAGATCTGGGAGAAACAAATCTTGAAAGTTTTTCAGAAAAAAAACTGGTACTTAATATATTCCCAAGTATTGATACGGGTGTATGCGCTGCATCGGTCCGTCGTTTCAATGCCGAAGCAGGCAAAAGGCCCGAATCAGCTGTACTCTGCATCTCTGCGGATCTTCCCTTTGCCCACAGCCGTTTCTGCGGCAGCGAGGGCTTAAAAGATGTTCATTCCGCATCCACCTTCCGAAACCCTGAATTTGGTGAAACCTATGGCGTTACCCTTGCGGACGGTCCTCTGCGGGGACTTCTGGCCCGCGCAGTGGTGATCATTGATAAAGACGGAAAGGTAGCCTATACGGAACTTGTACCGGAAATCGGTCAGGATCCCAACTTTGATGCGGCACTGGAAGCACTGGACGCACTGACATAAGAAAAGCTTTCGGACAGATCTGAGTCAGACATGAAATGAAGCGAATTGACACGCAGAAAAAACATTTTGAATCCCTGCATAGGTTGCGTCCCCGGTCCCGACACCATTCGGGGACGCAACCATTAAATCTTACAAATGATAATCCCCTGCTGCTTCCGGCTGATACAAAAGAGCTTCCACCTTAAGGCGCTTTTCTCCGTCCTGCGTTGGCCAGGTAACCACATCTCCCACACGAAGACCGATCATAGCAATGCCTGCGGGTGCCAGAATGGAAATCCGGTTTTGGGCAATATCCGCCTTACCAGGAAAAACCAGCGTCCATTCCGCTTCCTTTTCCGTTGCCAGATCCTTTAAAAGAACCTTTGAGTTCATTGTAATGGCATCCGCCGGAACATTCTGGGGCTCCACAATTTCACAACGATCCAGCTCATCCATCAAACGCTCCAGATGCTCCCCCAGTTTCCCCCGCTTATCAGTAGCTTCCACCAGACGTTCCAGACGCTCCAGATCTTTTTCCGTAATATAAATCCTTCGATCCTGTACCATTCCTATCCTCCTTCCACCCAAAAGGGGCGAGCAGAAAAACAAACGGCGGTTTTTCAGCAATCTGAAACCTTCTGAAAAACCACCGCAGAGCGAAGCAGGCCTGACATCTGACATGCACCGCTTTCCTTATCTGTAAAACATCTAAACTTTATTATCAAAAACTTCAAAATGATAAAACAGCCATCATGTTTACATCAGATCCTATGGGATACCAGTGGCGGATTAACCGCTTCCTTTGCCAGTATATCTTCACCAGTAATCACTGCCACTCCCTGCAGTATCCTGTCTTTTACAAAGATGCGGGAAGCCACGTCGCATACGGCATTTCTATCCACCTGCAGCAGGCGTTCTTTAAAACGTATTCTCGCCTCATCGGAAAGACCTGCCAGATTCCGCATAAAAGCCTTTCTGGCTGCGGCAGAGGGCGTATCAGGCCTGTCAATCTCAGAACATACCTGTAAAATAGCCTCGTTAATATCCCTTTCATCAAAATGGCCCGAAGCCAGAAAATCAGCCGCAGCCGCAAACACATCCAGGGTTCTTCTGATATGGGGATCTCTATAGGAAGCCATGGCAAAAACACCTTCTTCGGCATTAAAAAGGGCAAAACCACCGTAAGCTCCACCTTTTTCCCGGATCTCCCTGTGAAGATAAGCCGAACGCAGCAGCTTGGCAATCACGGCCAGTACCGGCGCATCGGGATGATCCATTCCGGGTGTATCCAGAGCAGATGCCACAAAATTCACCGCCGTCGCCGTTGTCCAGGCTTCCCGGACACCTTCTCGGGACATTTCCGGAGGCTGGGAAGAGATGAAACTGAGATTTACCTGAGCCCCCAGATTCTCCTGAAGATTTTCCAGTCCTTTACGGGCCGTATCCCTGATATCCTTTTCCGATACAAGGGCTGCACGAAGATTGTTTTTTGCAAAAATCTTTTCCGCCATATCTCTGAAATCATTTTGCAGACGGCTCAGTATTTCATCCTTACCTGCCTTGATCTGATCCGTGATCTCTTTAATGCGTTTTAGCTGATGCACCCCGCCCCACTCTTCGGAGAGGGCACAGCCGGGGCTTAAGTTTCTTGACGCAAGGGAAATGGCCAGACGATGGCCGCTCTGCACCACGGCAGATTCCATGGCTGCCCTGTATTCAAACAAAAGCTTTTTCAAGCGTTCCGTATCAGAAAAATCATAGGATACGGTAAAATCTTCCAGAAGCTCCAGCATGGGAGAGAGGTTTCTCTCCAGTGCCTTGGCCGAAAGGGTGATAAAGGGGGAAAGCCTGCCATCATCCATACGGGTACGGGCATGGCCCATGGCTCCGATTCCTCCTGTGCAGGCGTCCACCCTGCGGGCCACAGCCACATAATCCATCTTCTTTGTACCCATACGGGTAAGAACATGGGAAAACAAAGGAACAAGGGCCTCTTTTTCGGCTTCCAGTCCCGCAAGACCAAATGCCAGATTAACATAAACAATACCAGATGTTGCCGCATCGTAACAAACAAGACTACCCTTCTGTTCAAAGGGATGTACGATACGGATTTCTCTGTCAATATCTTCACGGTCAAGGGTTGGCAGGACAGCAAGATCTTCCTCAGCCTCCTGAAGATTCTTCAGTATTTGAGCTTCCTCAAGAATCCTCTTTTTTTCTTCTTCCTGAAGGGATGCAGCAATGTCATCCAGCTCCCTGCGCTCCTTCTCATCCATGAGACGCTGTTTTTCCGTATCCGGGGCCAGAATATAAAGCACCCTGTGGGGATTTTCCAGAAGGTAGTGACGAATCAGATTTTCAAAATACCCACTGTCCAGCTCACTGCGGATAGCTTCAAGGTCCCCTTCAAACTGAATAACCTTCAAAGGATCGCCACCATGAAACCATGTGCCTGCAACACCCATGATCATCTTAAGGCCATAGGGATAGGGACTATTGGAAATCTCTTTTTTCTGAAATTCCAGCTGATGAATGGCCGCATCCGCAAGCTCCCTCTCAATACCCTTTTCTGCAAGCTCCCTTAGTGTATCCATTATCAGAGTTTCGAGAGCCTCAGCATCCTTTTCAGCCATTCCCTTCAGCCCACAGCAAAAGGCCGTATCCCTGTTGTCACCATCGAAACCCGCACCGTCACAGACGGCCGTTCCCAGTCCGGAATCCATGAGAGCTTTACGCAAAGGTGCTCCGGCATTTCCCAAAAGAATCTGCTCCAGAAGAACAAATCCCAATACAGAACGGGTATCCAGAATATCCGGCGTCAGCCATGCAAGGGCTATCTGGCACTCCTTTTCAAGATTCGGTCCTGCAATTGCAGGATAGGTTTCCCGGATCTTGCGGGAATTTTTCCATCTGGGCTGGGAAGCCACATCGGTTTTGGGATCCAGACGTTTAAAATGGGAAAGGACTTCTTTTTCAATAACCTGAAGATGATCTTCCAGGGGCATATTACCATAGGTGAAAAACCAGGCGTTGCTGGGATGATAATGACGGCTGTGGAAGGCCAGCAGGTCTTCATGGGTCAGCTCAGGAATAAAGGCAGGATCACCACCGGAGTTATGACCATAGGTCACATCCGGATACAGAGCTTTAAGCAGGCCACGGCCCATGATCTGGGATGGTGAGCTCATGGCTCCCTTCATTTCATTATACACAACCCCCATGCGCTGCAGTACACCATCTTCGTCAAACTCCAGACGGTGTCCTTCCTGCCGGAAACTCAAGACATCCAGCTTCGGAAAAAAAGCCGCATCCAGATATACCCCCAAAAGATTATAAAAATCTTTCCTGTTCTGGGTGGCAAAGGGATACATGGTCCAGTCCGAAGCCGTAAAGGCATTCATGAAAGTGTTGAGACTGCGCTTAATCATGGAGAAAAAAGGATCCCGCACCGGATACCGGGCAGAACCGCAGAGGGCTGTATGCTCCAGAATATGGGCAACACCCGTCTCATCTGCCGGTACTGTTTTAAATCCTACGGCAAAGGTATTTTCACTGTCATCACAGGCTACATGCACATGCCGTGCACCCGTTGATTCATGTTCCAGAGCATAATATTCTCCCCTGATCTCCGGAAGAGAGGCTGTTTTCCTTACAATATAACCGCCAATGCGCTGGCCCTCGGATAAACTGCTCTTTTCACTATCTTTCATCATATTCATGAAAAAAGAAAATCCTTTCATCTGTTTAAAACTTAACAGATCACATAAAAAAGCTTCAGACATGAAAATACTGATTGTGTCTAAAACAATAAAATAAGACTATTAGGATACTGACTGACTAAAAACCCTCAGAACCATCAATATCAGGCATACCTTCATATATGAATCAAAAAAAACTTATAACCTCTTCAGAGAATCATCTCCCATACTGTCGGCAATAACCCGGTAGCTTCCCCGCTTCTCTCTGTGTATTTTCCCTGTCTTATACAAACGAAAAACAATATTACGGAGTTTTTTATCATCATACCCCGTTTTTTCACGGATCTCTTTAAATTCTATCAGACCACCATGCTCCCGCATAACAGAGAGAACAACATTGCCTGCGTTGAGACCGGAACGTTTTCCCTTGCGACTGCTGGTTTTACGTGGAGTGACTGTATCCATGCCAACCGTAAGATGAATCTGCTTCAGAAGATTTTCCAACTGAATCATCCTGTCCATCAAATCTGCAAGATCCTTTCGTTTCGGGATATCATGCTGATCCAGAACCTGCTCAATAAGATCGCTTAAAACAGGACGTGCGGCTTTCTTTTTGGCCATTGGACACTCCTTCATACCATGCGGGTTATAATTTATATAAGCAATCAAAAGAAGACATGAAATAAAAATACGTTTTCCTGTAAAAAATTCAAGTAAAGAATTATTTACCACAAAAAAACATCTACAAAGACCATATCATCTCAAAAGAAATAAGAGCCAATAAACCAAAAAAACAATCAAAAATCCTATTTCCTGTCAGATCATAAAGTAAAAATATATTCCATAAAAAATATCACTGATTCCCATACAGAATAACAGATCATCCACTGAATACAGGCAAAAAATCCAGCCCAATCCCTTAAACTGATAAACGCTACGATGAATAAGATTTTTTCAAGGGATTCAGTTGCCCGGACAGAAATTTCATGTTAACCATATCAGGGTTTTTAAAATGCTGCAGTCCATGCCCTCCCATTGATCCACAATCGTATCAATAAAGTAAAACAAAAACAGCAGCATTATAAAAACAGACGGTTTCCGTTCAACCCCAATCTGTCAGGCACCATGACGCCGAAACAACGCCTTATTCATATTTATCGGCAACTTGAACAGCTGGGAGGCGAAAAAACCTTTGTTGCACGGGGTTTTGCCATCGGTGTTTTCATTTCCATGACACCCACCATCCCCCTTAACACCGTACTGGCCGTTATCCTTGGTTTTTTACTCCGGGGAAGCATACCTGCAGCCTTCATAGGAACCCTGATTTCCAACCCGGTCACCATTCCTTTTCTTTATTACGCCGCATACTGGCTAGGTGTCACAATTACAGGAGTACAGGGTGTCAGCTTTAATGAAATCCTTACCCTTGCCTACCATTTCAACGGTCCCGGAACCCTGCAGGAAAAAATACATGAAGCCGGTCACCTGATTCATGGAAAGGTGCCGGTACTCTGGGCCACCCTTACGGGTGGGATTATCATGGGAATTCCGGTGGCAATTGGTACCTATTATCTCACGCTGCGCCTTTTACGGGCATCCACATCTGAAAGACTTATACCAAGTGAGGAAAAGCATAAGAATGACAGCACCCCAGACCCTTCTTAAAGCCTGGAATCTGAAACCCAAAAAAGATATGGGACAGAATTTTCTGACAGACCCGTCCACCCCGGAAATGATTCTGGACCGGGCTGGCATCCGTGAAGCCTGCGGACAGACAATAATTGAAATCGGCCCCGGCCTTGGAGCCATGACCATTCCCGCAGCCAGGAGGGCAGATCATGTCCATGCCGTTGAGCTGGACAGGGAAATCATCCCTTTGCTGGAAACAGAAATACGTGTTGCAGGCTGCAATAATGTCACCGTACATTCCGGCAGCATTCTCAAGGTGGACCTGGAACCCATGCTGGCCGAAGGCCGGAGTACCCTTGTGATCGGAAACCTCCCCTACAATATTTCATCCCAGATTCTTATCCGCCTCCTTTCCTTCCGTCACCGTATTACACGCGGCGTATTCATGCTGCAGACAGAAATGGCCGAACGTATTGTAGCAGCTCCGGGCAGTCGTGATTACGGCAGACTTTCCGTGGCCATGCAATACTGCGGGAGCGTCCGCATTCTTGCTTCTGTCAAAGCCCATCTGTTTTATCCTAAACCAAAGGTGGATTCATCCATAATTGAGGTGGTTTTCCCTGAAAGACCGCTGCTCCAGTCAGAAAATGAAAAGCTGTTTTTCGATGTGGTAAGGGCCGCCTTCGGCCTTAGGCGTAAAACCTTAAGAAACAGTCTTGCCTCCGGCCTGAAAGAACTGACACCCCAAAATGCGGAAAAGCTTCTGATTGAAGCAGACATTGAACCCAGCCGAAGGGCAGAAACCCTTGAGGTTGCAGAATTTGTCAGACTGGCGGATTGTTTCATTAAATATAAATGAAAAGCGGGTAAGCAGTCATACATAAAAAACGGGACCAGAAGTCCCGTTTTTTTATCTCTCAGTTCTGTCAGCCAGTCCGTTTACTCTACTCCTGCACCACCCCTTCGGCCATGGCGCATACCTGTACCTGTGCAGGGGCAGCCCTCACCCATTCCGGTCAGACCATGTTCTCTGGCCTTCAGTGCCATGGCAGTCTTGTACCTTCCCATATCCTGAAAAACAACTTCCAGCCTGGCCTGATCGGGATGTTCCTCTGTCATCAAGGCAGCCAGTTCAGCCCTATTCGTTTCCATGGCAACCCGAATCTCGACAGTATCTTTCATGAAGGCAGCCCTGTTTTCAGGAGACACCTCCACACATGCACCCATTCCCCCCTTAGCCCGGCCATGCCCCCCACTCCAGGCAAAACCCTGAACCACCAGCACACCAGCCAATGCCATTCCAATCATAAGAAAGACTAATTTTTTCATCCTGATTCTCCTTTTTTAAGAATGAGTTTTTCATCGTCATCGACAATACTGACCACGACTATTGCAACTAGGATGCCAAGCAAAAAAAACCAAACAAAAACAAAGAATTATAAAAATCAGCTTATTTACTCTTTCCATTTTCCAACTTCTGGCGTATAAAAATCATACACTTAATATAATGACATCGTATAAACATCATACATACCGGAGTTCCCATGTCACACCAAACCGTATCTTCAACCCTTCCCATCAGCGGTTCCAGGTGGCTGATTCCGGCACTGATCCTTATTTTTGCCCTGTCCATACTAAGCATGGTTCTTGCCTTTCATCAGCGAACCCAGAGGGATATGGTCCACATACTTCAGGAAAAGGGACATCTTCTTGCCAGATCCCTTGAAGCCGGAACCCGCACGGGCATGATGGGCAGACTGGGGGAAGCCACACAACTCAAAACCCTTTTTGAAGAAACCACCGCACTCCCTGATATCTTCTATATTCTTCTGACGGATTCCTCCGGCCAGGTTTATATTAACGCAGATCCCGATGGTCTTGCCCGACGCAGTCTTTCCCAATCCATACTACAAAAACTTACTCAAAACGATAAGGTAGGATGGACCATATCCGGCAAAGGCGAAAACCGTCATTTTATCTTCCACCAGACCTTCACCCCTGTGGTACGCCCCATGGAAAAACATTCCATGATGCATCCGATGAAAAGACAGGCCATTGCCCGCAAAGCAGCAGAATCCCCATGCGGATCTCCTTTCTGCGGAGATCTGTTCCAGCCTTCCAGCCCCCAGAAAACCCTTGTTGTCGGTATGGATGTACAGGCTCTGGATACAGCCCGCAGCAAAGACATACAGCATACCTTCATCCTTGCCGGTGTCCTGCTGCTTCTGGCTGTTTTTGGTATCATAGCCCTTTTTCGGGCCGAAGCACTCCGTTACTCCAGATTGCGTCTGAAGGATACCCAGGCCATGTCCATGGAAATCATACGCTCCTTTCCCGCAGGTCTTCTGGTGCTGGATGCCCATGGACGGCTGCGCTTTGCAAATAAAACCGCAGAAGCCCTCTTGCAGAAACCCCTGCAGAAACTCATAGGGCAGGATATTGCACCCCATCTGCCCGACGCACTTTCCCACCTGATTCAAAACACTGAATCCCGGATACCGGAATCAGAGATTCTTCTTCCGGCAAAAACAAGCACCATTCCCATATCCGCAGGCATTTCTGCCATAAAAAATGAAAACGGCATCCTCGGCAAAGTGCTGGTGCTCAGGGATTTAAGTGAAATAAGACGCCTGGAAGAAGAAGTCCGGCGCAAAGAAAAACTTGCAGCCGTAGGTCAGCTTGCCGCAGGGGTGGCCCATGAGATCCGCAACCCCTTAAGTTCCATCAAAGGATTTGCAACACACTTCCGCCAGCTTTTTCCAAGTGAAAGCCCCCACCATGAAGCGGCTGATATTCTAATTCGGGAAGTCAACCGGATGGACCGTGTAATTGGTGAGCTGCTGGAATTTGCAAGACCATCGGACATTCAACCCGTTAAGACCTTCCCCCTGCCCCTTATTCAGCATGCCCTCCGTCTCATTGCACCGGATGCTGAAATAAAAAAAATTAAGATAAGTGAGAATCTGACTCCATTGCCTGAAATCCGCCTGGATCCGGACCGCTTCACCCAGGTGATGCTCAACCTCTGCCTGAACGCCATACAGGCTATGGATGAAGGCGGAACCCTTGGTATCAGGGCAAGAACAGAAGCATCTTTTCTAATTCTCGATATAGAGGATACGGGTAAAGGCATGGCAGAAGAAGACATCTCAAAAATATTTGACCCTTTCTATACCACCAAAAGCAAGGGGACAGGCCTTGGACTGGCCGTGGTGGAAAAAATAATCACAGCCCACGGCGGCAAGATACGGGTGGACAGTATTCTGGCAAAAGGCACCCGCTTTTCCCTGTCCTTTCCCCTATAACTTTTTTAAGGCAAGGGAATCCTGCCATGACAACAGCAAAGATCCTTGTGGTGGATGATGATGATGCGCACAGAAAAATGCTGAAAACCCTGCTCTCAGGTTTTGGCTATGGGATTGAAGAGGCACAAAGTGGCGAAGAAGCACTGGAAATGGTTAAAAAAGATGCCATGGATACCATACTCATGGATGTCCGCATGGCAGGGATTTCCGGCATTGAGGCCTTAGAGCAGATGCTGAGCTGGAACCCGGCCCTCCCCATCATCATCATGACTGCCTATTCTTCCGTAAATTCTGCACGCAGAGCCCTGAAAGCCGGGGCCTACGACTACCTGACCAAGCCTCTGGACTTTGATGAACTCCGTATTCTTTTATCCCGCTCCCTGGAACACAGTCGCCTGAAAGATGAAAACCGTCGTTTGAAAGAGCAGGTGGCAGCCCACCCCGGCCTTCCCGATATCATAGGTAAAAGTACGGTAATGAAAAAAATGATGGAAATGCTTACGGCCATGGCCAGCAGCGAAGCCACCGTACTAATCACAGGCCCGTCCGGTACTGGTAAAGAGCTCATAGCCAAAGCCATCCATGCCATGGGTCCCAGAAAAGACAGACCCTTTATCCCCTTAAACTGCGCTGCCTTCACGGATGCCCTGCTTGAATCGGAACTCTTCGGGCATGAAAAGGGTGCCTTTACCGGAGCAGACCGCAGGCGTGAAGGCCGCTTTATGCAGGCCGATGGTGGCACCCTTTTTCTCGATGAAATCGGTGAGACCTCCCCTGCCATGCAGGCAAAACTGCTGAGGGCTCTTCAGGAGGGGGAGGTGCAAAGGGTGGGCAGCGACAGAGTTCTGAAGGTGGATGTTCGGATTCTTGCGGCAACCAACCAGGATCTGGTCCGATCCGTCAAGGAAAAAACCTTCAGGGAAGATCTGTATTACAGACTCAATGTATTGCATCTGCAGATCCCGCCACTGAATGAACGCAATGGAGATATTCCTTTACTGGCCCATCACTTCCTGCGTCACTATGCAGAAAAAAACCGAAAACATGTACTGCGCTTTTCCCCCAGAGCCATGGATGCCCTTTTACATCACAAATGGCCTGGCAATGTGCGGGAACTGGAAAATGCCGTGGAGAGGGCTGTTATCCTCTGCCCTGCAGACACCATTACAGAAGACCATCTGCCCATGGGTATAGCAGACTGCCTCCCTTCCGGAGAATTGGGCAAAACCCTTGCGGATCTGGAGCGTCAGGCAATTTTAAAAACCCTGGAGCAGGCTGCAGGAAATAAATCCGAAGCCGCAAGGATACTTGGTATTACACGGGCAACCCTGCACAACAAGCTGAAACTCTATGGAGAACCATGAAAGCCATGCAGATATTTTATCATCCCCCAGCTTGCATTCCTTTATCTTTTTTGATTTGTTGATGATCCGATGAATACGGCTATTTTATTTCACCTCCCTGCCCTTTGAACCGGACACATAAAAACAGCTCACCTATAAAAAACATTTTAGCTTGACAGAAAGCTTGCACACATATAACTTGCACACACCCATAAACACTGTTCACCAAGCATCCTACACGTTCCACCACTGTTATCTCGAAGTTTTTTTAAAGCAAAAAAAACACCCGATGAAAGGAGCATGCCATGTATGGAAAAACCGCACCTTTGACCGCAATCTTCCTGTTTTGTGTTTTCATTTCGGCTGCGCAGGCAAAATATGACACCCAATATCCCATAGTGCTGGCCCACGGCATGGGTGCTTCTGAAAAAATTGTGGGTATCATGGATTACTGGGGCGCCATCCCTTCAGCTCTGGAGCGGGCAGGGGCTGAGGTATATGTGACCTCTGTCAATGGCATGGACTCCACGGAAGCAAAAGCCATTGATTTCAATAATCAGGTTCTTCAAATCCTTGCATCATCCGGTGCAAAAAAAGTAAATATTATCGGCCACTCCCATGGCACCCTCTATTCCCGCTATGCCATCAGCAATCTGGATCTTGGGGATAAAGTTGCCAGCCACACCAGTATTGCAGGCCCCCATCAGGGTAGCAAGTTGGCCGATATGATTATGAATGGAGTTCCGGGAGAACTGCATGGTCTGGCAGGAGGTGCCATGGACATAATCTATGCCCTTATTATGGGGGATCAGAATCCCGACAGCCTTGCCAATGGCTGGGATGTGACCACGGAGATCGTGCAGGATCACTTCAATCCCAATACTCCTGATATAGATGGGATCTATTATCAAAGCTGGGCAGCTAAGGCCAAGTGGGGAGCACCCAGTGTGCTAATGCAGGTGCCCTGGCTCATCATGCTGGGCCTTGAAGGAGAAAATGACGGCCTTGTCAGTGTGGAAAGTGCCCAATGGGGAGACTTCAGGGGCGTACAGCAGGCGGCCTGGTATTCTCCGGGCTGTGATCATCTGAATGTCGTAGGTATGTTTTTTGGTATCACCCCCGGTTTCAACGCCCCGGAATTTTATAAGAGCATTGCTGCGGATCTGAAACAAAAAGGTCATTGATCTTTTATTTTTTTTATGAACCCTCTGGTCCCCTCTGTGGGATCAGAGGGTTCTTTTTTTAAAAGGAGGTCTGACCATGCGGATATTTTTCCGTCATGTACCCCGCCTTGGCTGGATTGGAATTTTCTTTCTGATCATGACGGCTGCGATTCTGTATCTCTACCCTCAGGGAAAAGAAGAAAAAAAAATAATACATGCCAATCCATCCTCAGGCCATGAAATTTCTGAGGATCCCAGAAGCGAGACTTTTTCCCCCCTGCCCCCCCCTCCTCCCCCTGTTTTTCTGGAAAAAAAGGATGAAAGCAGTCCGGATCTGATGGCGGATCTCATGGATCAGAAAAAGGGTGAAGAGGTGCGTGCCCTGTTTGCCTGGATGACCCAGGAGTTCGGTCAGGTTGCAGATTATGTGGAGCACATGGATGCGGTGCGGGCCTGGCTGTTTGAAAATTACGATAACGAGAGTGCCGAAGCCATACTTGCTGTTTATGACTCTTATATCCAGAGTGAGATGGATCTTGCGGACTACCTTACCATGCAGAAGGTACCGCAAAACCGGGAAGAACGCCTGGCTTTCTGGGAGGATGTCCGAAATTTCCGTATCGCCCATATGGGTGAAACCCATACGGAATGGCTTTTTGGAAAGGAAATGGCGGAGGGCCGATATCGCATGGACCGGGTGGAGATTGTGTCCAATCCGGACATGAGTGCCCGGGAAAAACTTCACGCCCTGCAGGATCTGGATAACAATTACCGCTTGGAAAGAGATGATCCCCCTCCCCTTTCCCGGAATCCCTATCAGCAATACCGTGAACTTCTGGAAGTGCATAAGCTCGATCTTGCCCACATGGCTTCCGATGCGGAAAGGCAAGAGCGTATCCGTGCCCTGAGACAGGAAACCCTTCCAGAAGAAGCCGTACTACGCATGGAGGCTGTGGAACAGGAGATTCACACAAAACGGGAAAGGGAAGAAAAGTACAGAGAGAAAAGGGAAGCCCTTCTTAGGGATAGCTCCCTGCATGCTGAAGAAAAACAGGAGAAACTGAACATCCTTCAGGACCAATTCTTTGGAGAAGATGCGGAGTCCATGCGCAGGCGTGAGCGCATTGCTGCGGCATTGCAGGAGCGCATGGATGCTTCAGAGCAAAAAAAATAAAGGCAGCCATGAAGGGCTGCATCCTGTTGTTCCTTCTCAGGATCTAATTGCTCAGCACATTTTAATTCAAAATTCCAATGCTATAATTTCATGGGCTCAGCTCTATTGTAAGGCACCCCGGCTATTTGTAAGTGACGTTGCAATCGTTTCGGATCAGAGCTTTGAAGCCCTGTGCGAAAGAAGCGGCAAACTGTCTGAGCCGCCACAGAGGCAGCGTGCTTAAGCCAGCTATGGCAATCAAAAAGCTTATCCTGCCTGTGGCGGGGAGTTTTTGCCGCTTCCGCACAGGGCAAGAAGCTCCCGAATAAGATTGCGTCACGGGCAAATAGCTTGGGTGCCTCTGGATCTGCCTGAGGTATAGGACTTAAAAAATTTATGCTGAATAATTACATCAGGATATGTACAGCCGCACTGCAGATGAACAGGCTCCCTCGCACCAACTGACAGGTTCACGGAAACATCATTAATGCCTCCCTTGCCTTCCTTGCATCCTCAGGTGAATTGATGTTGATAAAAGATTGCAGATCTTCATCCGCTTCCCTGAGAAGGCTTTCCGGCACAAGACCTTTCTTTTCATTCGTAAAAATCCACTGCACCTTGCTTTTGCCTTCAAGGATGTGGCTTTCAAGGACAGGAAGGCCGTCCCTGTGATAGGCGGCGCACAGGGGTTCCAGATGGTTTTTCCCATGGCAGGGAAAAAGGGCAAGGAGGGGAGGATGCATGTGTGAAAGCACAAGGCGGATCAGCTCCGGTCGTATGAAGGGCATGTCGCAGGCCACCACAAAAACGGTATCCGTTTTCGCATGAAAAAGGCCTGCATGGATGCCCGTGGCAGCTCCGGGAACGGGAAGAACATCGGCAACCACAGGAAAACCAAAATCCCCATAGAGGCCGGTTTCCCGGCTTACGATGAGGATTTTTTCGCCAAAAATTTCTGTCATGGGCCTGAGCACGGCATCCATGAGGCGGCCCTCACCAAAGGGAGCCAGGGCCTTGTTCCGCCCTCCGTAGCGGGTACTGCGCCCGCCTGCAAGGATAACACCCGTGCAGTCGTTTATCATGGTTTTTTACCGGTCATGGCTTTCCCTTAAATTTCCTGCGTCCGGCATCGAGAAAACCGCCTTCCCCGAGGCTTGCCATGTCGACCCGCGTGATGGGGAGATCCGCAAGGAGCCAGGGCAGAAGAAAGTCCATGGCCGTGGGCGCAGAATAAAGAGCCCCTGCGGGAACCCCAAGGATACGGGTGGAGGCAATGCGCCCGGTAAGGGTCATGGCTCCGGGCAGCACAGGAGCACCATAAACCTCATCCACAAGACCCTCGTCCTGAAGGGCTTTTCGGGTCACATCATCGGGATCAACAGAAAGGCCTCCGGTCACCACAAGCACCTCGGCCCCTCCCGCCACCATCTCCGAGGCGGCTTTTGCGATCTTTTTTGCATCGTCCGGGCAGATGCGGCTTTCCGAGACTTTCAGACCATACCCCGCCGCAAGCTCTTCCAGAATGGGCAGGAACCCGTCCGCAACCCGGCCTTCAAACACCTCCGTTCCCGTCACAAGAACCCCCAGCCGTGAAAAAACATAGGGCGCAAGGGAAAAGAGCGGGCCTTCGGCCAGCACCTCCATAGCCCTGTCAAAGTCCCATTTTTCAAGGTAGAGGGGAATGGCCCGTGTGCCACCCAGCACCATACCGGAACTTACTGGGCTTAAATTCCTGCGGGTAGCGCACATCACCCCCTCGCAGCGATTAAAACGAATAAGGCGTTCCCGGTTCACACAGAAAATCCCACCCTGCTTTGCCGTGAAATCAATCTTTCCTTCCTTGGGAAAGGGGAGGTAGCCGATGCCGGAACCTGCCATTTTTTCCGCAAAGGCAAGGGCGGCCTCGTTTTCATGGAGAAGGGAATCCCCCCTCTCCCCCACCCCGGTCTCTTCAACATAGACCCTTTCCCGGCCCATGGATTTTAAAAGCATGATATCCGAATCCCCAAGGCTCTGACCCTTCACAATGGCCGCCCCCTTGGAAATACCCGGCTCAATGCGGGTCATGTCATGCAGGACTTTTCTGCCCGCAGCCTCTTCCACGGGAAGGGCCTGCATCCCGGAACGCTCCTCCCGCAAAGGGGAAAAGACCACCCTCCCCATGCAGGCCTCACAAGACCCCGGCTCCGATCCCCTGAAACTTTCGCCGCAGTCCGGACAGGTGAAAATCCGGCCTTTTTTGGGAAAACGCTTCCGGTCCACAACAATCCGCTCCACCTTGTAAAGCCCGAAACCCGCTTCGATAATTTCAGTGAAGAGCCGTTTTTTATCCTGCTCCTTTTTGGGCTTCAGCTTCATGGCCCAGATATGGACTTCCGGCCACTTTTTGAGACGTTCCGGATCCAGAGCCACCCGCACTCCCTTTCCCGTATGCTTGTCATAGAGGAGAATGGCAAAACGGCCCGTATCCTCGATGCGCAGCCAGCCGTTTCCGATGGTGCAGGGGGTGAGCACCTGAATGGCATCGGGCAGGCAGGCTCTGGTTTCTGCAATGGCATCGTAGAGCCCTCCTTCGGGAAGGCTCTGAAAGGCAAGCTCCACCATGAAGCCCCCGCAGACCATGCCCGGAGCCAGATGACCGTGAAAGGCCCTGATTTTTTCCAGATAGGCTTCGATGGATAAACCCCGGATCTGCATGATCACAGCCCCTTTTCTTCCCCACAGACCTCAAGCCTGCAGGGTACAAAGCGGTGAAGGGGCGTTCCGATGGGGTCCCGGTGGGTGTGCATGGTAAGATCATTCACATTAAAGCCCCATTTCACACCGTCATAGATGAGACCAAAACCATGGGGAATCAACACCATGCCCGGCCGCACGTCCTCTTTCACCTCCAGCTCGCCTACGGCACTACCCCCTTCCGTGACCACCCGGACGGTGTCTTTGTCCTGAAGCCCGAGTTTTGCGGCCTCTTCAGGATGTACGGCGATGGTGCAGCCCCTTTTCCCTTTAATCCATTCCGGGTTACGCATCTGGGTGTTCATGTTGGTGGAGCGGTGCCGCCCGGCATTGAGAACCAGCGGAAAATCCTCCGGCAGGGTCAGGGCCTTGATCTCTTCTGCTGCATTGAGGGATGCCGCCTTTTCCGCCAGCTCTTCAATGAAAAGATCGATCTTTCCGGAAGGGGTTTTGACTTCATCAAGGTTTTTTTCCCTATCCACCTTCCCAACCCAGAGTCCCTGAGGATGATCCAGCAGAGCCTGAAAGATCCGGTCGCCCATGTCAAAGCCCGTTTCAAATCCAGCACGGGCCGCATTTTTTCTGAAAGACTTCGGGGCTGTCATCATCATACCCCAGAGAGCCGCAAGGGCCGCACTGTCCCAGGCTTTGCCCAGGGTTTTTCCCAGAATGAAGAGCATTTTGGAAAGGTGTTCCGGATGGTTTGCAATCCAGCCCATGAGTTCAGCCCCAAAGGTCATGCGGTCTTTGGATGCGGCTTCCATCACCTTTCCCGGAATTTCCGGGATCAGTCCCAGCCTGTCCGCAAGCAGGGTGAAAATCTGTGAGGCTTCGAGACTTTCCCCATGGGGTTTCACAAGGGGCCTTCGCAGCTGAAAATAGACCTCGGGATAGGTCCATGGGAAGAAAGTGCCATCGAAGGATTCATAGAAACTGCGGCAGGGCAGCACATAGTGGGCCAAACGGGCGGTTTCGCTCATCACCATGTCACAGACCACGAGAAGATCGAGGCTTAAGAAGGCCTTTTCCAGAGCCTTGGTATCCGGCCAGGAGCGCAGGGGATTGCAGGTGCTCACGATGATGGAGCGGATGCGGTCATTGTGATCGGTGAGGATTTCTTCGGGCAGGATGCTACAGGGAAAAGACCCGGCTGCGGCAGGGGGCATTCCGGTAACGGCGGATTTCCAGACCTTTTCGCTGCGCTCATCCGCATGAGAACCCAAAGGCATCACCATGCCGGGGATGATATTGCCGCCCCTTTGTCCGAAAATACCGCAGACAGCACCGAGAACATTGAGCAGATATGAGTTGAGGGTACTGTGCCTGCCCATGTAGATGCCAAGATCCGGATGAAAGGACCATCTGCGGGTAGCCATAAGGCGGCAGAGTTCATGCACGGTATCATAGGCAAGGCCGCAGACTTCAATGGCGGCCATGCTGTCAAAATTTTCAAACCAGGGCCGGATACGCTCCCAGCCCTCGCAATGGGCTTCAAGGTATTCTTTTTTCTCCCAGCCTTCCTGCACCAGAATGGCGATCATGGCCTTGATGAGGAGGGCATCCGTTCCCGGCCGGAGGGCAAGGTGGATATCCGCAATTTCAGCAGTTTCGCTTTTTCGGGGATCGACTGCCACGAGAAGGCGTTCCGGGTTTTTACTGATTTCCTTCAGTACCATAGGGGTCTTTGGCATCTGATGGCTCTGCATCCCGTTCCAGCCCCAGGCCACCAGCATCTGGGTTTCATGCTCATCCGGGCCGGTGAGGATGTACTGTTTTCCGAACATGCGGCCCTGCACCCACCAGGCTCCGCTGAACTCCTGACCTGCGGAGGTGTAGAGGTTCTGGGAACCCAAAGCCCGCATGAGGCTTACCCCAAACCCGGCTTCCATGTGACCGCCCTGGGCGGAAGCTCCCAGATAGGCAAAGGAGCGGGGGCCGTGGGCGGCAAGGCCGGTTTTCAGTTTTTCCGCAATTTCCTCCATGGCCTGATCCCAGGAGATGGGGATAAAGGCACCGTCCACTCTTTTCAGGGGATGGGTGAGACGATCCGCAGGATACTGATGATAAAGCACATTCAGACCCTTGCGGCAGGCATAGCCCTCGCTTCTGGGGTTGTCCTTATCCGGCCGCACTTTCACCATACGGCCTTCCTCCACCAGAATTTCCAGCCCGCAGTTCTGGGCGCAGAGTACGCATCCTGTCTTATGCCAGTTTCCCATGGAATCTCCCTTCAAGGCCTTTGTCTTCTATAAAAAACTCTACAATCCTAATTTCCCTTACATATTCTGTATAAATAAAAAAACAGCCAAAGAATAGTCCGCATGCGTACCAAGGTCAAGACAAATATTCTTTTCTATTCAAATCTTCCAAATAAAAAACGCCCTGTCTTCGAGGTGAAATCACCTTGAAGGCAGGGCGTTAAAAGAATCCGGCGGCGTCCTACTCTCCCACACAGTTGCCCATGCAGTACCATCGGCGCAGTCAAGCTTAACTTCCGTGTTCGGGATGGGAACGGGTGTGACCTTGACGCCATCGCCACCGAAAATTGTATTTCGATGTATTGTATTAAAAAAGAACTAAAGGCTTTTATACCTTATTCATTCATGCGTCGAGTTATTTTTTTTATCTATGACAAGCTCATTAAAACCAAAGCGCTTTTGCTGCAATCAAAGATCACCAATATTGTGGCTAAGCCTCACGACCGATTAGTACCGGTAAGCTCCATGCATTACTGCACTTACACACCCGGCCTATCAACCTTGTAGTCTCCAAGGGGTCTTTAGCTGACTTGACGTCAGGGGATATCTAATCTTGAAGTTGGCTTCCCGCTTAGAT
>NZ_VDMB01000024.1 GCF_006175995.1 Desulfobotulus mexicanus | reverse complement strand
ATTTCTTCACGAAACAGATGCGCCCATGATGACTCCAGAAGAGCCAGCCTCTTTGGACCAAGATGCTCAAACGGGCTGAACATGTCGTACTGTTTGTGGTCTTTGACGTAGATCATGCAAAATCCTTATAATAGATTAATATCACAGGATATACATACCAAAAACGGCTCTTTAAATCAATAGCAAAATCATATAAAGACAACAAATTTAAACGGTTATGAAATTTTGTTTTTTTGCGAGTCCATCAATAAAAATGAAGATTTTTACCGGAAGCTTCGGGTAAAAATTAAAAACTGGGCCGTATTCGGAGCAGGCAGAAACAGCAGATGGTCAGAATATATATTGCTGGCACCGGATATTTTTTATCTTTTATGCAAGCTGGTTGTGGACCCGGAAGTTCCTGCCAGAGAAAAGGCCAAGCTGGCCTTTGCCATCGCATATTTTATTTCACCCATAGATCTTCTGCCCGAAGCCATTCTGGGGCCTGCTGGTTATCTGGATGATATTGTTCTGGCCACCTATGCGTTGAACAGTGTCATGACCAATACTCCTGCCCATGTCCTTGAAAAACACTGGGTCGGTGAGGGAGATATTTTTGAGGTGGTGCGCCGGGTTCTGGATGCGGCCGATGAAATGATTGGAGCGGGCCTGATAAAAAAAATCAAGGCCATGATTGGCGGGAAATAGAATGTGGAAATTTATACCGTAGGTGGTGCTATCCGTGACAAGCTTATGGGAAGAGCCTTTAAAGACAGGGATTTTCTGGTTTTAGGGGCTAAAGAGGCTGATTTTATTAAGGCCTTTCCCTCTGCCCGGAAGCAGGGAAAACAGACGCCAGTATACAGGGTGGGGGGGGATGAATACATACTTTCCCATACAGATAATATCCATGATGATCTGCTGGGGCGGGATCTGACCATTAATGCCATGGCAGAAGATGAAGGGGGCAGACTCTATCATCATCCTATGGCCCTTAAGGATCTTAAGGAAAAAATACTGAGGCCTGTACGCAGAGAAAATTTCATGAAAGATCCCTTGCGGGTCTTCCGTGCAGCAAGGTTTACAAGTCTTTTTCCGGATTATGCTCCTGCACCGGAGTTGCTTGAAACCATGAGAGAAACGGCCTTTCTGCTGGAAGGCATTTCTCCGGAAAGGGTGGGAAGTGAACTGCTTATTGCCCTTTCCGGTGAAAACCCTTCCCGTTTTTTTCGAATTCTTGCAGAAACCGGCTGCCTTGATCCCTGGTTCAGTGAAATGAAAAAAGCCATGGATGTTCCGGCAGGGCCAGTCCCCTGGCACAGGGGGTCATTGTTTGAGCATATCATGGATGTGACGGATGAACTGCATGGGAGCAGGCTTCTGGCATGGATGGCATTGTGCCATGACCTTGGAAAGCTTGCCACGCCGAAGGAAAAATGGCCTTCCCATCACGGGCATGATGGGGCAGGTGAACCCATGGCCAGGGCCTTTGCCCGGAGGCTGCGGCTTTCAAGGCGTTTTGAGGATGCAGGCAGCATGGCTGCACGCCTTCATATGAAGGCAGGACTCTATGGCAGGCTTCGTCCTGGTTCCAGGGTTGATCTTTTACTTAAGCTGCACAGGGCGGATCTTGTGGATGCCCTGTTTTATCTGGTACGGGCAGATCATGGAGAAGATTTCCTTGAAAGGGTAAAAAGAGATCTGGAACTGATGTTTTCCGTCCGTCTTCCCACGGATCACGGGCTGGAAGGAGTCGATGCAGGCCGTCGTCTGCGGGATCTGCGCTGTCAGGCACTGGCCGGTCGGTGCAGTGCAAGCTGGGGAAAGGGAATGCTCCAGCCATAATGGGTAGAGGCCTCCATGCATAGTTTTCTGATTTTTCTCTGCAGGTTCAGGTAGTCCTCTGCAGCTTCGGGAGAAAATATGGCAAAAACCCTTAGATTAAGGGAGTATGGTCCTGTTTCAAGGAAGATGACGTCAAGGTGCTGCAGATACCTGCTGTAATCCTGTTGTTCAAGATTTTTTCTGACATACTGTTCCAGGAGTCCGGGTATTTTGTCGGTAATTTCTGCCTGATATCCGTAGTCAAGACCCATGGTAACACTGATGCCGAATTTTTTTCTGCTGAGATTGCAAATGGATAGGCTTAAAAAGTCCACTGCGGCCCAGGTTCTTCTGGCCCCACCTTCCAGTTCTGCCACAACCTGCTCCGGCGTTTGCATAAGGATCTTTGCAATACTGCCATCTTCCAGAAGCAGAACATCATCCTTTTTGGAAGGAAACCAGGGCTCATTTTCATTAAAGGGCCTGGACTGCATACCCACAAGGTGCTTTAGCGGGATGCGCAGTAAGCCGCCTTCAAGCCAAGGATTGATGAGGATACCGTGCAGGCCCAGTTTCTGAACCTTCCATGGCAGACCTGTATAAATGAGTCTTTCCCCTTCCCTGAGGGTACCCATATTGAGTATCAGTTTTCCCTGTTCCCAGAACTGGGCCATACCGTTTCTGGCGGACCAGATCAGGGTAATCAGCAGGAGCAGGGCAATACTAAGGAGCATCCAGTCTCCGAAGGCGTAAAGCAGGAGCAGGGCAGCACTGATGGAAACAAAGGCTGTCGTGCTGTGGAATATAACCTGAAGCAGGCGGTGATAAAAAGGCGGGGGAGATTTTTTCTGGTTGTTGCTCCACTTCCAGTAAGTCAGTCTCAGGAGCAGAAAGGTTCCTATAAAGACGGTAAATGCCAGAAAAAGATTGCGTCCCCTGGTTTTGACAAAATTGGTAACTCCCTTCTGCATGGTGACCAGCATGGACTCATCGGGGCCGGTTTTCTGATTCAGCTGGAAACGGAGGCGGCGTATCTGGCGAAGAACCTCCTGCTCCTTTTCCTGCCAGCTTAAGAGAAGTTCTTCCAGGTGCAGATGCAGGGCTTTATCCTCTGTTTTGGCCATGAAGTCTTCTACCTTCGAAATGGCACTCCGGATTTCCGGGAGATGATTCTCGTAAAAAGCCGTATCCTTTCTCAGTCTTTCCAGCTCCCTCGGCCGTGATGTCATCTGTTTCAAACCCTCTACAAGGGGCCGCAGTACCTCCATGAGTTCTTCTTCAATGCGGAAGGCTTTGATGGGTGCCTGTGCTGTCTCTTCCAGCTCAATGCCCGATGCTATGGATTCAAATTCCCGCTGATAAGCATCCCTTAACCTTAACAGATGGCTGACCTCTATGCGGATGGCCTGCTTACGTTCTTCTATGAGGGCTTTTGCGTAGCTCTCTTCCTTTTCAAGGATGTCTTTATCAACGGCCTCGATGGAAAGGCGAAGGTCCTTTAATGTCTGAAGAGCCGAAGGAGGCCCTTGAGATTTCAGGACATCTTTGTCTCCGGAAATTGCCTGGGTGGACGGGAGGGCAAAAAAGATAATGCATAAAAAAAGCAGAAGGGTAAGGGATTTGTTTTTGATCATGATGTCCTTCCGAAGCAGGGGAGGCTGTCATGGCCTTACATACAGGAAGCGGGCCAGAAAAAGAGTTGCTGAGCCAGGGTTGTATCAGATTATTTTATGCGCACAGGTCCGGGTTTTTCTGGCAGGCTTTCTCCTTCTGTTTCTCTGTGAGACGCACTTTATGCCTGTCCTTTGCTTCCCTGTTGCGGCGTTCTTCGTCTTTGTTTTCAAGTATCAGAGGTGGCATTGGGCTGGGTTTCATTTTTTCATCCAGTGCCACAAAGGTGAGATAGGCAGAAACCACATGCCGTATTTCACCTGTGAGGACATCTTCTGCCTCTACCCGTACGCCTATTTCAGCGGATGTGCTGCCAACCATGTTCATGCTGGCTTTGATGATGAGAAGGTTGCCGATGAAAACAGGGTTGAAAAAATCAAGCCTGTCAACAGAAGCTGTGACGCAGAGCTTTCTGGCATGGCGGACGGCTACAACTCCTGCTGCATTATCAATGTATTTCATTATAACTCCACCGTGGACATTGCCTGCTGGGTTGGTGTCTTCAGGTAGCATGAGATGGGAAAGAATAACCCGGCTTTCTTTTATTGTTTTACCTTGCATGTTTTTTCTCCCTGTGGGTGAATATTTAAGGCTGGTATTTTCCTGCTGGAACAAAAAATCTGGTTGGTGAATCAGGGCTACTATAGGAGGGCTTTCCTTTTTTTGTCAATTGTTCTGTGCCCTCGGTCAGATGATTTGCCAGTATAGGGGGAAGGTATGTCTGCTGATATGTCAGATATGGGAGATATGTGATTGCAATATACCGTTTATGCTTGATTTATTTGAAAACATCCGTAAGATTTGCTTCGAATTGTTACGATATGTATATATGGACTCATGGGAAAGGAGAGAGTGACATGACCTTGACGAAAAATAATATAGCTGATGCCATTCAGGAAGGTATTGGTGTTCACCGCAGGCACAGTATAGAGATCGTGGAGATACTGCTGGAAATAATCAAGCGGAATCTGGAATCCGGAGAAGATGTGCTGGTCAGTGGTTTTGGAAAATTCTGTGTCAGGGATAAAAAGCCGAGGCTTGGACGGAACCCGGCTACGGGTGACAGTATGATGCTGGATGGGAGGAAGGTAGTTACATTTAAATGTTCTTCTGTTTTGAGGGATAAAGTTAACCAGATGGTGGAATAATTACCACTGGCATTTGGTGTTCAAATTTTTGGTCTTAACAAAGGTTGCATCGCTTAGTAGCTCCATATCAGCTATTTGTTTTACGACAACACAATGTTTGTGTTTATGATCAATAAAATTAAGGTGTTGTGGTTGAATTGAGCATCAAGCCTCTGGCTGGAGAAAAGCTGAAACTGGATTCAGCGGGTTATGCTGCTTCTTTTTTTATTTCATCCGGATTTTCCCATATATCCTGTTGCATTTCCATCAGACGCTTTTCCTTTTCCAGCCAGAGATTGTTGATGGCCTGCTGGAAGGAATCCCTGAAATCCGTATCATTAAAATAGTCACCACGCAGTTTTTCGTGGATGGGCAATGTATTTATCTGCATACGGATAAGTGGTGTTTTACCGCATATGAATTGCCAGAAGGTGGGGATACCTTTGGGGTAGGCAATGGTGACATCAACGATCTGATCCATCTGGTCTCCCATGGCAGAGAGAACAAAGGCTGTGCCTGCGGCTTTTGGTTTTAGAAGTCCTTTATAGGGACTTTTTTGCCAGAGATGTTTTTTTAGTGTAAATCGGGTACCTTCCACAAAGTTCATGACCGAAACAGGGCTGGTTCGGAACTTCTCACAGGCCTTGCGCGTGGCCTCAAGGTCTTTGCCTTTTTTGTGGGGATATTTAAGTATGTATTCTTTTTTGTAGCGTTTCATAAAGGGAAAATCCAGCGCCCACCATGCGATACCCATGACAGGAACCCATATGAGTTGCTGTTTTAAAAAAAACTTTAGAAAGGGCACTTTGCCCTTAAGCTCCTTTTGCAGGGCCAGAATGTCAACCCAGCTCTGGTGGTTGCACAGTACAAGATACCATCCTTCAGGGGAGAGTTTCTCACCGCCCCTGACTTCCCATCTGGTAGGTAGCAGAAGGGTAAAGGTCTGGCTGTTGATGTAAACCCAGAGGCTGCTGATGTGGATGAGTACCCGGGTACATAAGCTGCGGCTCAATTTCCATGGTACGGTAACTTTTATTATCGCGAGACAGATGAGGGGAATAAACAGGGTTGCCGTGGAAAATGCAACTATGCTGATTACAAGTGTACCCCGCAGGGGGGCAGGGACGATGGAGTTCATGGAGGGTATCCTTATTATGGAAGTTGACAGGCAATGTTTCCATTTTTGCTGTTAAGGATAACAGAGGAAAAATACATTGAAAAGCCTGTGACATTCCTTTGACATTTCTTATCTGAATATCCGTATGATATATTCCTTTTCTACAGAATTATGTACTTCCACCTGGCGTACCATGCATCTGGATAAGGGTTCCTGAAGGGTGGCCTGAGCCATTGAAGCTATAATACGTGTTCCAGGATAAGCTTTGCTGTTGATTTTTAAAAGGGCAATGGGAGTACGCTGGGCAGCCCAGTCTTCCATGGCTTTTTTTTCCTGCTCATCTTCTCTCAGGTTTTTTTCAGCTGCATCTATGGCTTCAAGGGCCTTTTTTTTGTCATCACCAATGGTGTCCTGACGATCAAAAAGCTCTCCCAGTCTTTTCTCGGCGTTCTGCATGTCTTCGTGGAGTTTTTTTACAAAAGAAGGTGCTTCGGTAGCTGTAGTTTCAGCATCCTCAAATTTTTTTTCCTGAATGAGTTTCAGTTTCAGGCCGGATCTGTCCTGAACCTGGGCAAAATGGGTAATATCGGCGAGAAGCTTCTTCTCCTCATTATCCAGATCCTGGGGCAGGAGAAGCACTTTGGAGAGGATCTCCTTTTTTTTCTGAATTTTACGATCAATCTCCATGAAGGTTTCCTGGAGGGGGAGATCAATGCCGATGTGCAGGGTAGAAGAAGAGGATATTTCCGTTCCTATGGTTCCCGCTTCAATGCCCTGACGTGCAGCAATCTCCGAAGCAATGATTTTACCTGTGCGGATATTGAATCCACCTGAGCAGGCAATGTCGGAATCGATCACTTCACTGTGAATGGTGACATTGGAGAGGGTTCGAATCTTGGATTTATTTACAAACTTGGCCCGGACTTCCCCTTCCGTATAAACTTCTCCTTCGGTAATTCCATTGGTGATAACCACATCACCTTTGGCGCTAACCTGTCCGCCATCTATGGCTTCTGCGGTAACTTCGTTGGCTTCTACCCGGAATCCTGCCGGTATTTTACCCGTAATGCGGACTTTGCCATCATATTGAATGTGACCGGTCTCATAGCCAACATCCCCTTTGATGAGAATCTCATCAATGACAGAGACTTCGCCAGAGGCCCGGAGGGAGGGCTGTCCGTCAATCTTGGCAAAGATTTTGAGCCTGTCCTCACTGGTGTAGACGCCGGTTCCTGCCTTTAAAGGCGGATCCTTTACTTCGGGAACCACCTGTATGTTACCAAATACATCCACTCCGTTGACCCCATGGATGGTGGCGGTTTTTTCAGCAAGAAGGCAGCCCTTTGTCACATGGGGAATGGCGCCCCTTTCCCGGAAGTCAATGCGCCCGTCATCGGATAGCATTGCACCGCTGGAAAGAAAATCCGTTGGAAAATTGAAATGAACACTGCCTTCTTTTCCCGGTTTTGGGGGCTTGCCCGATGCTGTCTTGAAGCTGGACTGGCGCACTGATTCAAAGCGGATGAAACCATCCAGCAGGCTTTTTTCTACGAGGCCGTAAATTATACCCTTTGACTGAAGCCATTCCAGAAGATCGTCTGCGTTAAAATGTTGAGGAAGAATTTGTTTTTGCCGTATAAAGGCAGCCATATTGTCCTGGGAAATGGTCAGGCTGAGGTAGCTGTCCAGCTCAGAAGTTGATGTTTCATCCTGCTCCAGTGTGTAACAGGAGATATTATCATCAGCAACATCAGATGATCCTGGAGCTGATTCATGGCAGGCAGGATCTTTCGGGATGGCTTTGGAAGTTATTTTTTTTGTTTCTGGGGGAACTTTAGCAGCAGGTTCACCACATTTATTCATGGCTTTTAGAATGGCATCCAGCTGTGTCTGTTTCAGGTGACCCTGCTGGATTAAAATATCCCCCAGACCGGGGTGAACGCCTTTTTTGCGGAAAATGAGCTGTTGAATTTCAGCGGCCTGTTTCATTTTATCTTCAGAAACCCACCCAAGACGCAGAATAGCCGCAGTAAGCCGTTTTTCCTGATTGCGAAGCACCCATACTTTATGGGTTTTTTTCAGTTTGTTTATTTTTTCTTCTGTTATTCCAGGCTGTTCTTTCAGGACCTCCAGAATGTCTGTATGGGGATTTTCAGATCTTTTTTCTTCCCACAGACGCATGATTTCAGAAAGACCATCCTTTGTAATCTCACCTGCGTGCAGGGCCAGCTGCAGGATCACCGGAGGAGCAGATGCGGGTATGGGCATGGGAGTCTTGCAATGGGTACAGGGTACCACACTGCCTGCAGCAGAGGCTGGAAGCTGTTGCTCCGCATGGCATTTTTTGCATTGGTAGGAAAGGGTTTTTTCCGGCATGGGCTCTCCAGGCGTTCAGGTCATGGGAAAAAGGAGGCAGAAACATTCCGACGGCTCTTCCACCCGTTTGCTTTACTCTATCTTATATGAGGTGTGCCGGAAATCGACACTGAAAATTTAAAGTAACAGCTGAATACCGCCTTTGTGACGGATATTGCCTGACAGCTTCTTTTCTGTGATCGGCAGAAATTCTTTCTTGCTGAAGCTTAAAGGATATTCTCTAAAAAAAGTGGTGGTATCTTTTTGTAATAGATATTGTAAATATTTGTGATTTTATAAGTTATTAAGATTCTCTGGCCTCATTTTCATTGTGGATGGGACCCGTAACGAGAAAGGGAGAAGCATCAATACTTCTGGCCTGCATCATATGAACGATGTGATGCAGGCTGGACAGGATCATGAGCTGCTCCCACTGGGGAAGGGCTGCAAGGCTGTTTACAAAGGTTTCCTGCAGCAGGGGAGGGGCCTCGTCCAGTATGGCTTTTCCTTTTTCCGTAACGGAGACAAGGGTATTGCGCTTATCTCTGGTTCCCCGCAGCCGGGAGATGAGTCCCTGGCGTTCAAGGCGCAGCAGAATACCAGTCACCGTTGCCTGACTGAGGCTGATGGCCCTTGCCAGTTCTGTCACGGCCATCTCACCGTTTCGGGCTATTTCTTCGAGAATAATCAGCTGTGGACCTGTGAGTCCATGGCTTCTCACCAGTTGCCTGGAATGCAGTTCAATGGCCTGGGTGATACGGCGCAGGGCTACAAGGACTTCTCTGGAGAGATCCCTTGCCTTATCATTATGGAAAACCATGGAATGGCTCCTTGTTGTACATCAGTATGTTATTTTGGTCCGGCAGATAAGGTCAGTACCAATATTTTAGATTACAGATATTTTAATCATGGCCGCCAGAATGCCGCTCAGTATCAGCAGGCTTTCAATATGAAATGCCAGGCGGGTATCCGCAGGAATGCGACCGCTGATTTCACCACACAGCATCCATATCAGAAGAAAGGGTGGCAGGGCCAGCAAAAAGGCCTGAGCAGGGAAAATGGAAAGGTGGATACATAAAAAAGTCCCTGTGAACACAGCCGTGAGCAGCAGAATTAAAAGCCTGCGGCTTTTTTCTTCTCCAAGGAGAATGGGAAGGGTTTCTTTTCCGACAATGCGGTCTCCCTGCAGAGCCATGATATCAAAAAAAGCGGTGCGTACAAAAACGAGAGCAGCAACAAAAAGAAAGGAGGCAAGGGTGGCTGTGTCCAAGCTGCCCCGTATGGCTGATGTGGGAAGTATGACACAGAGTACACCCCAGGCGATGGCAATTAGGATGGTCTTTGATCCGGGAATGTCTTTTAAGCTACGTATATGACTGCGGGACAGGGATCTCGGTAATAGGGGTGCTGTGTAAAGAATACCGGCAAGGGTCATAAAAAAAAGCATGGCAAAGGGAAGGATACCCGCCTCAAATGCCGTTGCAAGGCCTGTGATTCCGGCAAAACCCGCAAGAATGAAGAAAAATGGACGGTGGGTTTCGTAGAGTTTTGCCCTCTCCGGATTGTTGTAGCGGTCCGAAGGAATCCCTGTGAGGGTATTAAATATCTGCATGGAAAGAATATAGGTTGCGGCAATGAGGGAATAGCGAAACTCATGGTTGAATCCCTGCATCATGCTGGCTGCATAGCTGAGGGCAGCAGCTCCCATGGCAAGATAGATATTGCTGCTTAAAAGAAAACTTTGTATTTTTTTTATCCATGCCTGCATTGGGCTGTCCGTCATGGCCTGACTTTCAATGGTGCTGACGACCTGACGCAGAATCCAGTTGGGTGTGGAAGCAC
Source organism: Desulfobotulus mexicanus (assembly GCF_006175995.1). Taxonomy (NCBI): domain Bacteria; kingdom Pseudomonadati; phylum Thermodesulfobacteriota; class Desulfobacteria; order Desulfobacterales; family Desulfobacteraceae; genus Desulfobotulus; species Desulfobotulus mexicanus. The sequence continues at coordinate 40,794 of NZ_VDMB01000024.1, read as the reverse complement.
CTGCAGTTATACCGATGCGTTTTTTATCCTTAAGAATATCCTTTGGGATTTCTTCGGCGGACTCAATGTGCAGACTGGAAGTTCCGGCTTCCATGGCGACTTCCGCAAGCCTCTGGGTGTTGCCGGATTCTTTACCGCCCACAACAATGACAAGATCAACCTCTTTTGCCAGAGCCATGGTTTCATTCTGGCGTTTTTCCGTTGAATCACAGATAGTGTTGAAAACTTTGTAGTGGGATCTTTCCTTTGTAACCCATGTGCTGATACCCTCATAAAAGCGGGTGTTCTGGGTTGTCTGGGCTACGATGATGGCCTTTTCAAAGACAGGAAGGGCAGCAAGCTCTTCCATGCTGCTTATGACATGGCCAGTACTTCCGGCGTAGCCCAGAAGTCCCACAACTTCCGGGTGATCTGCATCCCCTGCAATAATGACATGATGACCTGATTCAGTATGTTTCCGGATGATGGTCTGTACCCTGATGACGCGGGGGCAGGTGGCATCCATAACCGTGAATCCGGCATCCTGAAGCTTCTTCTGCTGACAGGGAGGAATTCCGTGGGCACGGATGATGATGGTACCTTCACCTTTTTCCGGAATGCCTTTGAGAATAGGGATGCCTTTTTCTTCCAGTATATCAAGAACCTGAGGATTATGGATCAGAGGTCCATAGGTGCATATGGGGCCTTTGCTTTTATTGGCCGCATCAATGGCCATGTCAACGGCTCTGCGGACACCCATGCAGAAGCCGGCTGTTTTTGCTATCTGAATATGCATAAATAAGCTCTCGGTCGGATGAAAAAAGTTGTAATTATTCAGCAGCTTCGTACTGTTGCAAGACTCCGTGGCTATTTGCAAGTGACATTGCAATCGTTTCGGATCAGAGCTTTGCAGACCTGTGCGAAAGAAGCGGCAAACTGTCTGAGCCGCCACAAAGGCAGCGTGCATAAGCCTGCTATGGTAATCAAAAAGCTTATCCTGCCTGTGGCGGCGAGTTTTTGCCGCTTCCGCACAGGGCAAGAAGCTCTAAGAATAAGATTGCGTCACGGGCAAATAGCCTGGGGTCTGTGCATATGTCTTGCAGCTATGGTACTTGAAAAACTGTGCTGAACAGTTACAAAAAGTTAAAGATTTTCCAACTTTTTTACAATGGCATCAAACTCTTCCGGGCTGGTATAGGGAATTTCCATTTTCCCCGCATTGCGGCTTCCCCGGATACGGATGGCTGCCCCCAGGGAGCTTGAAAGACGTTCGGCCCTGATCTGGTATTCTTCCGGCACACTGGATGGAGAAGAGGGCTCCTTATTCAGAGGGGAAAGCCTTTTTTTTACGAGAGCCTCACATTCCCGGACGGAAAGAGTTTTTTCCATCACCTCGTGAAAGGTTCGGAGGAGGAGGTCTTCATCTTCGAGGGCCAGCAGGGCACGTCCATGGCCCATGGAAATTTTTCCCGTATCCATGGCATCCTGTATCAGGGCTGGAAGCTGCAGCAGTCGGATGAAATTAGTGATGCTGGATCTGCTTTTTCCCACGGAGGACGCAACTGCATCCTGGGTCATGGAAAATTCCTGTACCAGTCTCTGATAGGCCCGGGCTTCTTCCATGGGGCTTAAGTCATTACGCTGGATATTTTCCACAATGGAAATCTGAAGCATGCGCAAATCATCAAGATCTCTGATGATAACGGGAACGGATGAAAGACCTGCCATTTTTGCGGCCCTGACCCGGCGTTCTCCGGCGACAATCTGGTAGTCCAGGCCTGACCTGCGGACCAGAACGGGCTGGAGTATCCCTTCCCTGCCGATGGAGTCGGCCAGTTCCTGCAGGGTATCGGCATCAAAATTTTGACGGGGCTGAAAGGGGTTGGGGACAAGTGCATGGATGGGAAGGTTTTTTGGATTGTGGGATACTTCCCTGTCCGCAGCTTCAATGTCAGGGATCAGGGAGGAAAGGCCGCGTCCCAGTCCTTTTTTTTTACGGTTTTTTCCGGATACTGAAGAGTCAGTCATAAAGGGATATTCCCACGGTATTTTTTTGGTTATGGTGATGCCATAACGCTGGATTCTGTTTAAATATGCAGCCGGTGTAAGGAGTTTTTTTAAATGCCGGAGCGGGAAGATAGTGTCATTGCCATAAGCTCTTCCGCCAGATCCATGTAACTCTGGGCACCCTTGGATGCTGGAGAGTAGGTGAAAATTGGCTGCCCGAAACTGGGGGCTTCTCCCAGCCGTACATTTCTTGGAATACGGGTTTTAAAAATCAGATCTTTAAAATATTGCTCAGCATCTTCGGCAACCTGTGTGGAGAGGTTGGTGCGCCCGTCGAACATTGTCAGGAGGATACCGGCAATGCGAAGCTGGGTGTTGAGGCTTTTCTTAATCCGCTTGACGGTCTGGAGCAGCTGGCCAAGACCTTCAAGGGCATAAAATTCACTCTGCAAAGGGATCAGAACAGAATCGGCTGCAGTGAAGGCGTTGAGGGTCAGCAGGCTTAAGGATGGCGGGCAGTCTAGCAGTATATAATCATAACGGTTTTTTAAGGGGCTAATCACTTGGGAAAGGAATTTTTCCCTTTCCGGATCTCCCATCATTTCTACTTCAAAACCGATGAGTTCTACCCGTGAAGGAAGAATATGCAGATTTTCAATTTCACATACCTTAATAATATCCTCCACCCTGGCATCACCAATGAGTGCATGGTAGAGAGTCTGGTCAAGACCTGATTTGTCAAGGCCGATACCAGTTGTGGCATTGGCCTGAGGATCACAGTCCACAAGAAGAACTTTTTTGGCGGAAAGGGCCAGCGCCGCAGCCAGATTAATGGCTGTGGTGGTTTTGCCCACTCCCCCTTTCTGGTTGGCGATGCAGATGATCTGTGTCATAACGAATATGCCTCTACCATAGTTCCGGTGAATTGCAAAGCAAAGGATTCGGGACGGCCCGGTAGTTTGAAATCAGCAGTTTAAAAAGCAGGCAGATTTTTAAAAATATCCTTGATATCTCTGTATGCTTACCGCCGAAGGATCCCATGCCATGAAAGAAAGACGATTCATGTCGCTTTTACAGCAGGCTGTCAACCGTGTTTTTCTCCTTAGTTCCCTGGTATTTTTTTTCATGCTGCCTCCCCCTCCTGTCTTTTCCCTTACCCTTCAGCAGGAAGAGGTGCTGGCAGAAGAGTTTGTCCGCTACATTCATGCCACCCACCGTCTGGTAAGGGATCCTGTTATTACAGGATATGTGCGGGAAGTGGGGGCGCGCATTGTGGATGTCCTTGAAGACCCTCCCTTTCCCATTACCTTTAATGTGGTTCTGGATTCTTCTTATAATGCCTTTGCCGGACCCGGCGGGCATATTTATATACATTCAGGACTTATACTGGCCATGGAAAGTGAAGAGGAGCTGGCCGGTATTCTGGGGCATGAAATTGCCCATGTGACCTGCAGGCATATTTCAGAGCTCGTGGCCCGGTCAAAAAAAGTAGGGATAGGTACCCTTGCAGGCCTTGCCGCCGGTATTCTTGCCGCCGTTGGTGGTGCCAGTCCCGATGCGGCCTTTGGTCTGATCATGGGAAGCCAGGCAGCGGGCAAGTCTGCCCTTTTATCCTACAGCCGGGAAAATGAGCGGGAGGCCGATGAAAGGGGACTCGGCTACCTTAGCTCAGCGGGCTACGGAGGTGAAGGACTTTTGACCATGCTCCGAAAAATCCGGGGCAAGGAGTGGTATACCACAGATGATATCCCCACCTATCTGAGAACTCATCCCGGCACCGAAGAGCGCATTGTCTTTGTCGGGGCATGGTTGAAATCCCGTCAGAAAAACTCCTTAAATGAAGGCCGGGAGAATCCTTCTGACAATGTGCGGTTTGCCCATGTACGGGATCGTCTTCAGGCCCGTTATACGGATTCCGGTCCTGCTGTGTCCCATCTCCGGCAGAGGCTGGAAAAAGATCCGGACAATCTTTCCGTCCGCCATGCCTTCGCACTGGCGCTGATCCGGAATGGTGACAGGGATGAAGCCCTTAAAAACATGGAAATTGTGACCAGAGCTAATCCCATGGACAAGGTTGTTATCAGTGATCTTGGCAGAATCCGTTTCCATGCCGGTCAGCCTGAGGCAGCAATTATGCTTTTGAAAAATATAGCGCCGGATACCGGTGACCCGGAAGTTTTTTTTGATCTGGGCCGGGCCTATGCCGCCCTTGGCCGCTATGAAGAAGCCGTAAAAACCTATGAAGAAGTGCTGGAAATGGCTCCTGGCCTTATTGGTGCCCGTTATGCCCTGGGAGAGGTTTTGGGCCGCATGGGCCGGGATGGGCTGGCCCATTATCATCTGGGCCGTTATCATCAGGGAACCCGGGATTTCACCAATGCCGATTTTCATTATGCAAGGAGCATTTCCCTGCTTGCCGAGGATTCACAGGAAAGCAGGGATGCCCGTGAGCGGCGGAAAGCCATTGCAAGACAGTTAAGGAAGGCTTCCCCGGAAAGACGCTGAAAATGATTTGCTTTACATGGGAGCTTAAAGATTTCAGGGAGCGTCAAAGTGGGAGAATACCATGACGTAATTCCCCCGCCCCTGGGTTGCGGATCTCAGGTCCGTTGAATATCCGAACATTTTCTTGAGGGGTACCGTGGCCCTGATTTCCTGGATACCGGATTTGGGAGCGATGCCTTCTATTTTTCCGCCTCTGCTGTTGATGTCTCCGATGACCTCACCCATATGATCATCGGGTACAAATATTTCCACATTCATGATGGGTTCCAGCAGAAGGGCCTGCCCCTGCACCATGGCCTGCCTGCAGGCCATGGATGCGGTAACGGTGAAGGCCAGCTCCGTATCACTGCCTTCCCGGATTTCCGCTTCCAGAACAACAGCTTCAAGGTCTGTGGCAGGATAGCCCATCAGAGGGCCTGCACCAAAGGCTTCCCGGATTCCTTTTTCCATCGCTTCCTTCAGTACCGGGCGGAGAAGATCTTCGGGAAGTTTTGATGAGACACGGACACCGGCTCCCCGTTCCAGAGGCTGAAGGCTAAGAACGATTCGGGCGTAGTGCTTTGTGCCGGTAATTTCACGATCAAAAACGGCTTCTCCTCTGGATGCTGCTGAAAGGGTTTCCCTGTGTACCACCTGAGGCCGGCCCACATTCACCTGGGTATTGAACTCCCGTGACATGCGGCTGACAATAACTTCCAGATGAAGCTCTCCCATACCCGAAAGAATTATCTGCCCCGTATCCGGGTCCTGTTTGATCCGAAGGGTCGGATCCTCGTCCAGGAGTTTTGCTGTCACCTGTTCCAGCTTTTCCTGATCCCCATGGGTCTTGGGTTCAATGGCAAGGGAGATAACAGGCTCATAGATATCAATGCGTTCCAGCATTACTGGATGGTTGGGCCAGCAGAGGGTGTCACCTGTGGCGGAATCCTTGAGTCCCACCAGTCCCACAAGGCTTCCGGGGCCGGCATCGGGGATGCGTTGTTTTTTGTTGGCATGCATAAGAAGGATGCGTGAGACCCGTTCTTTACGGTTCAGTGTGGGGTTAAAAACTTCGTCCCCCTCCTTGATTTTTCCTGAATAGATACGGGCGTAAACCAGCTTTCTTCCTTCGGGCATGGAGACCTTGAAAATAAGAGCTGAAAGGGGTTCTGCGGATTTGGGCGGAAAATGTATTTTTTCTTCTGTACCGGGGATAATCCCTTCCACAGGGGGGACATCCGCAGGGCTTGGAAGATAGGCTGTAATGGCATCCAGCAGAGACTGGATTCCTTTATTTTTAAGAGCAGATCCGCAGAGAACTGGAACCATTTTCAGATCAATGGTGGCTCTGCGAAGGGCCGATACAATTTCTTCTTCTGTTATGTTTTCTTCGGAAAGATATTTTTCCATCAGAAGGTCATCGGTTTCAGCTACGGCCTCCAGGAGTTTTTCCCTGGCTTCAAGGACTTCTTCCTGCATATCTTCAGGAATTTCGACCTCATCGAAGGTGGCTCCGAGACCTTCTTCATCCCATATGATGGCTTTCATCTTCAAAAGATCAATAATACCGGAAAAACGGTCTTCAGACCCAAGGGGCAGGGCAATGGGGACTGGATTTGCTCCCAGTTTTTCCCGGATCTGTTCAACTACGGCATAAAAATCCGCACCTATACGATCCATTTTATTAACAAAGGCAATTTTGGGTACATGGTATTTATCAGCTTGTCGCCAGACGGTTTCGCTCTGGGGCTGTACACCACCCACGGCACAGAAAACACCGATGGCGCCGTCCAGAACCCTTAAGGATCTTTCCACCTCTATGGTAAAATCTACATGTCCAGGGGTGTCAATTACTTGAATACGGCTGTCTTTCCAGTCACAGGTGGTTACAGCACTGGTTATGGTGATGCCCCGTTCCTGCTCATCGGGCATCCAGTCCATGGTGGCTTCGCCGTCATGGACTTCACCTATTTTGTGGGAGCGGCCTGTATAAAAAAGAATACGCTCGGTGACGGTTGTCTTGCCCGCATCAATGTGGGCCATGATACCTATATTCCGGATCTGGGAGAGTTTTATCTGAGTCATCTTACAATCATCATATTAGCGGTAAGTGGATGCCGGATATCGATATGCCCCGCCAGGGTGTCCTGCTCCTGGCCTGCAATCAGTATCTTGACCTTTCGAATTTCCGGTACGTTAATTACAATGGAATTAACCAGAGCATAAATGGTCATGAGTTCTCCCTGGCTGCCACCGGGATGATTGTTGCGGATGTCCGGGTGAAAATCCAGAACCGCCATATTGCCTTCGGTGTACAGGGCCAGAAGTTTTGTGCCTTCGGGCAGGGTGGAGCTGCCCTCCATGGAAGGACCGGTGATAAGGGCTTCCAGAATGATGCGGGTCTTGTCCTGAGGAGTCCCTGTAAGGGAAAGCTCCCGTGCTTCTGCCGAAAGCGTATCCGATGCGGGATGGGCAAAGTAAAGGTAAGCCTTTTCCTTTGTATGGGACCTTCCGTCTTCCGGCAGCATTGTATGGATGTCCGGTTTAGGCAGCATGCCGTCTCCGCTTAGCCGCATCCCGGCCCAGAAGGCAAGGGCAATCAGCAGTGCGCCGATGATAAAGACGGGGATGGGAGGAAGTTTCATGACGGCTCCGTAAGCTGGACATTGTGAAGGGGAGCTTCTTCCATGAAAAAAGTAAAGGCAACCCTTCCTGAAAAAACAACCAAAGATACGGTGAAGTGGGGCTGGTGTCAACACTCAGGCACTCCCACGGATCTGTCGGGTTTTCTGAGACTAAAAAAAAAAGAAACGGCCGTTGTTTTTTTTTTTCAAACATGTTTACATGCGCAAACCTTAAAGGACAATTATATATAGATAATAAAAGTTATGAAAAAAAGATTCGTGAAATTTCCATCAGTCTGCTAAGGGGAAGCGGCAGGTAGAAAAAATTGAGGTTCAGATCAGCTTTAAGGGAAAAAAGAATGTACTGCTGGGGAGGCAGTATTTTTTTTAAGGCTCATAAGCCGGAAACCAGAAGACCATGGGGCGGGGACCATGCGACAGGGATTGAGTTTTGAAGCACCTTCTGTAAGGGATGGTGACTGGGAGCAGATGCTCAGGCTTTTTATCCAGCCGGACACTGAGGCTGACCGGGCCAAGCTGGTTGGTTACATGGAGCAGATTCTTTTCGGGTTGCAGGAGTTTCTGCACAACCACGTGGGGGTTACCGAGGAAATAGGGCTTAAAGAGCTGGCTTTGGGCTATATGGACAGCACCATATGCTTTGAGCCGGAAAAAAAACTTCCGGAAGTGATTTCTGATATAATTGATCGTATTGCACCTCAGGCCGTTAATGTCTCATCCCCCTATTTTGTGGGGCATATGACTTCTGCCATTCCTTTTTTCATGGTTCTTTTCAAGGCCATTGTTGCGGCCTTGAATCAGAATGTGGTTAAGGTTGAGACATCCAAGGTTGTATCCATTGTGGAGCGGCAGGTGACAGCAAGGCTGCATCGTCTGGTTTACGGCATGGAACCAGACTTTTATGAAAAATATGTTCAGAGTACGGATGCCACCCTTGGGGTTTTCACGGAAGGGGGCACAGCTGCCAATCTTACTGCTCTGTGGGTTGCCAGAAATAGACTGCTGGGACCCAGAGAAGGTTTTGACGGGGTGGAGGCCGATGGGCTTGCCGAGGCTTACAGGGCCTATGACATTGACCGTTGTGTCATTCTGGTTTCACGGCGGGGCCATTACTCTATGCGCAAGGCCGTGGGGGTTCTGGGGCTTGGGAACCGCAACCTTGTAACCATTGATGTGGATGGTGAAAACCGTATCTGCCTTCCGGCACTGCGCCGGAAAATTGCAGAATACAAGGCAGATCCCAGAACAAGAATTCTTGCCGTGGTGGGGATTGCGGGGGCTACGGAAACCGGAACCGTAGATCCTCTGCGCAAGATGGGAGAACTCTGCCGGGAAGCGGGTATCCATTTCCATGTGGATGCGGCATGGGGCGGGCCTACCCTGATGAGCGACCGTTACAGGCATCTGATGGATGGGATTGAGCTGGCAGACTCCGTTACCATTGACGGCCATAAGCAGTTCTATATGCCCATGACCTGCGGCATGGTTTATTTCCGTGATCCTTTCCATCTGGATGCCATCAGTTACCATGCCAATTACATTATCCGCAGGGGGTCTGTGGATCTGGGAATTAAAACCCTTGCAGGAACCCGTGAAGCCAATTCCCTGATCCTTGATTCAGCCATTAAAGTTATGGGCAGGAAGGGTTATGGCATGCTCATTGATCATGGCATTGATCTGGCCCGTAAGCTTGCCGAAGAAATCCGTAAAAGAGATAATCTGCAGCTGGTAACAGCTCCTGAGCTGAATATTCTTACCTATCGTTTCTGTCCGACACCTTTGAAGGAAGCCCTGCTGCGGTCCTGTGGCGCTGAACGGACAAGGCTCAATGAGAAAATTAATGACATTAATATAAATATTCAAAGGATACAGAGGGAGTCCGGTAAGAGTTTTGTATCGAGAACTGCCATTGATAAGGGTGTTCCCGGTGGTGGTGAAACCGTTGTGCTGCGTGTGGTATTGATGAATCCTTTAACCAGTCTTTCAATTTTAAAGGAAATACTGGATGAGCAGGAAGCTATTTATCGTGAATATTACAGTTCCTTGGATCTTCAGGGGACGGGAGTGTGAATTGACAGCGGCTTATGTATTCGGTACAAGGTTTGCCTGAAGAAAAAAAGCGGATTGTCGGTTTCCGGCTACCCGTTTTTTTATGGGGTAAATATATTTTTACCTGGTTTGCCAGGATGTATGCGACTGTTATTTTAGAAGGTGGTGGGATAATTCATGAAAAACATTAGAAATTTCAGCATAATAGCCCATATTGACCATGGTAAGTCCACCCTTTCCGATCGTCTGATTCAAGCCACAGGGATTATTGCGGACAGGGATTTCCATGATCAGATTCTTGACTCCATGGATATAGAAAAGGAGCGGGGAATCACCATTAAAAGTCAGACGGTCTGCCTTCCCTATAAAGCTGCTGACGGTCAGGTTTATTCACTGAATCTGATTGATACACCGGGCCATGTGGATTTTACCTATGAAGTATCCAGAGCTTTGGCCTCCTGTGAGGGTGCGCTTCTGCTGGTGGATGCCACTCAAGGGGTGGAAGCCCAGACCCTTGCCAATCTTTATCTTGCCATGGGGCACGATCTGACCATTATTCCTGTGATCAATAAGATTGATCTCCCCAGCGCCAATGTGGAATGGGTGAAAGAACAGATTGCCGATGATCTGGGGCTGGACCCCTTTGATGCCGTGCTGACTTCCGCCAAGGAGGGGACGGGTATTCCTGAGCTGCTTGAAGCCATTGTAGCCTATCTGCCGCCTCCGCAGGGAGATCCGGATGCTCCCCTGAAAGCCATGATCTTTGATTCCCATTATGATCCCTACAGGGGAACCGTGGTGCACATGCGTATCGTGGATGGTTCCCTGAAGGCCGGGGATGAAATCCGTTTTATGAGCAACGGTGCTGTGTACAAGGTGGAAGAGGTCGGTTATTTTCAGATTGTCCGCAATCCCCAGAAGGTGTTGAATGCAGGGCAGGTGGGATACATGATCGCTGGAATTAAAACCGTGAGTGATACCCGTTGCGGGGATACGATCACCCATCACAAAAAACCATGCACCAAAGCCTTTGGTGGTTTCCATGAAGCCAAACCCGTTGTTTTTTCCTCTATTTATCCCGTGGCCTCCGATGACTATGAGGAGCTGGCAACTGCCATAGAAAAGCTCAAGCTCAACGATGCTGCCCTCATGTATGAAAAGGACAGTTCGGCTGCCTTAGGTTTTGGTTTTCGCTGTGGTTTTTTAGGCATGCTTCATCTAGAGGTGGTGCAGGAACGCCTTGAAAGGGAGTTTGACCTTTCTCTGATTATAACAGCCCCTTCCGTAAGCTACCATCTTGAACTGATGGACGGTGAAAATATTGTGGTGGACAATCCGGCTCTGTATCCGGACCCTACCCTGATCAAAAGCGTGAAGGAACCTTTTATCAAGGCCAATATCATTGTGCCGGAACGCTATATGGGTTCTGTGATGAAGCTTTGTATGGAACGCAGGGGGATTAACAGGAATTATCAGTATCTGACATCCAGCCGCCTTGAGATGATCTTTGAGCTGCCTCTGGGTGAGGTTGTCTATGATTTTTACGATAAACTGAAAAGTATTACCCAGGGTTACGGTTCCTTTGACTATGATATAATAGAGCACAGGGAAACTGATCTGGTAAAGCTTGATATTCTTGTGAATGCCGAGAAGGTGGATGCGCTGGCTCAGCTGGTTCATAAGGACAAGGCAGAGGCCAGGGGGCGCATGGCCTGTGAACGTTTGAGGGAAGAAATACCCAGGCAGCAGTTCAAGATTCCCATACAGGCGGCCATTGGAGGTAAGATAGTGGCAAGGGAAACCATTTCTGCCTTCCGTAAGGATGTGACGGCTAAATGTTATGGCGGGGATATCAGTCGTAAGCGTAAGTTGCTCGAAAAACAGAAAAAAGGTAAAAAGCGCATGAAGATGGTAGGGCAGGTGGAAATTCCTCAGTCTGCTTTCCTTTCCGTGCTGAAAACCGGGGACTGATCAGTGGGAAGGTCTTGCTCCCCTGGAACTTTTTTTTGACAAGCCCTGTTTGTACAGGGCTGTCGCTTCCCGGCCTTTGAATACCTATAAAAAACTTGCAAAAAAAATTTCATTTCATTAAAGCATTTTTTGTTATGGATTCAAGTTGTTTATTTTCCGGTCAAATGGTCTGACCCTTTTGACCTTCAAAAACAACAAGGAGAGCACAATGAAAAAGTTGGCGGTTGTTTTTTTCTGTGTCATGGCGCTGGTCATAACGGCCCATGCGGATAATTCCTGGAAAAGGGTGCAGGATGCAGGAAAGCTTGTTATAGGGCTGGATGATGCCTTTGCTCCCATGGGATACCGTCTTGAAGATGGTACTCTGGTCGGTTTTGACGTTGATGCTGCAGAACTCCTGGGCCAGCGTATTGGTGTTGCCATTGAGTGGCATCCCACGGCCTGGGATGGTGTGATTCACTCCCTCAACTCCGGAAAATTTGACTGTATCTGGAATGGTATGACCATCACCCCTGCACGGGCTGAGCAGGTGAATTTTACAGAACCCTATATCATGGATGGACAGGTCGTTGTGGTGCGGTTTAATGAAAACCGCTTTACTTCCTATGGGGATCTGGGTGGGATGGTTATTGGTCTGCAGAAGGGGTCCAGCGCCCTGAATGCTGTGGGCGCACTGCCCGAGGCTCCCAAGGAGGTAAGGGAGTATGTGGATAATCCCAAAGCCCTTCTGGACCTTGAAAGCGGTCGTCTGGATGCAGTCATTATAGACAATGTTGTTGGCAGAGATGCCATTTCCAAACGTATAGGAAGATACAAGGTGTTGCCTGGATTTATTACAAAAGAACCCTTTGGTGTGGCATTCCGTAAGGCAGATGTAAGTCTGCGTAACAGGGTGCAGGCAGAGCTGGATGCCATGGTGGCAGATGGCAGCCTTGGAACCATTTCTGAAAAGTGGTTTGGTGAGAATATCGTTGATAAGGCTGCATGGTAGTTTTTGGATAATATGTCTTTGTCTGTTTTTGCGCCCGCACCTTAAAAATGCGGGCGCAGCTGTTTTAAGAAGCCGGGTGAAAGGTTCTGCAAGGAGAAGTATGGTGAGAATAGAAAAATGGATCTTTCTGGTCCTCTGTCTTTTGTCTGCTCCTGGTCTGGTTGTAGCAGATACGGCATCTGTTTTCCGTAAAGCGGATAATGTCATGGCAACGGGTGATCTTCAGGGAGCTGCAGCACTTCTGATTGGCATACCATCGCCTGATCAGGGCGGGGATGTGGCCCCCTTTGTTCGCAGCCGGATGCAGATGGCAAGGATTTTTCATGCCATGGGCGATTATGATGCAGCTATGGCAGCCTGTAGGGAGGTGCTGGACCCTTATCCCCAGAATGTAGAGGCAGCCAACTTTCTTCGCTCCCTGGAAAGGGAAACTCTTCCAGCCTATATTCTTTTTTTTAAAGATGCCTGGATGTTTCTGCCTGCTCTCCTTAAAGGTGCTGTGATGACCCTGACTCTGGTGCTGGTCACCATGGTAGTGTCTCCCATAGGCGGATTACTGATAGCGCTGGGGCGTATCAGTCGTATTCCGCCCCTTTCAGGACTTTGCTGGTTTATTATATGGTTTTTCAGGGGAACTCCGCTACTGCTTCAGCTGTTTTTCATCTATTATGGCCTGCCCAGTCTTGGAATAACCCTCAAGCCTCTGACTGCCGCTCTTCTGGGGCTTGGTATTAATTATTCCGCCTATCTTGCTGAAATTATCCGTGGGGGAATTGAAAGCATTGATGACGGACAGATGGAGGCTGCTAAAGCCATTGGCATGACCTATGGCCAGGCCATGCGGCGGGTAATTGTTCCTCAGACCTATAAAAGACTGATACCTCCCATGGGTAATGAGTTTATTGCTCTGATCAAGGATACGGCTCTTGTATCCACCATTGCCATGGTGGAGCTGATGCGGGCAGCGGATCAGATGTTCAATGCTTATTTTAACATTAATGTACTGATTCTTGCGGCATGTATCTATCTTCTTTTTACAACGGTCTTTACCTTTTGTTTTGAGACCCTTGAAAGGCGGGTGGGAGTTTATGAAAAGCGTTGAAAAAGAAGCTGTTCTGGAGCTTAAGGGAATTGTTAAAAGATATGGAAAGCTTAAGGCCGTGGATGGCGTGGATCTTTCTGTTTTGCCGGGTGAAAAGGTTGTTATCATAGGGCCTTCGGGATCAGGAAAATCCACCCTTCTGCGCAGTGTGAATATGCTGGAGCAGATCGATGAAGGCCATATTCTCTTTGAGGGTCGGGATGTGGGCTATGTCATGCGTAAGGGGAAAAGGGTTCCCGACAGCCACAGAAATATCTGCAGGTTACGCTCTGAGATCGGTATGGTTTTTCAGCATTTTTACCTTTTCCCCCATATGACGGTTCTTGGAAATGTCATGGAAGGACCGGTTACCGTAAAGGGAATGGACAAGGAAGAGGCCAGAAGGCTTGCCTGTATGATGCTTGAAAAGGTTGGTCTTTCGGATAAGAAGGAAGTGTTTCCCGCAACGCTTTCAGGTGGTCAGAAGCAGCGTGTGGCCATTGCCAGGGCTCTGGCAATGCAGCCCAAGATGATGCTCTTTGATGAACCCACATCAGCCCTGGATCCTGAGCTGGTGGGTGAGGTCTTTGACACCATCCGTGCCCTGGCAAAGGATGGGATGACCATGATTATTGTCACCCATCAGATGGGCTTTGCAAGGGAAATTGCTGATCGGGTTATTTTTATGGAGGCTGGTGTTTTTGTGGACAGTGGCAGGCCGGGAGATTTTTTTGGTACCTGCCAGGAGAATGAAAGAATTTCTTCTTTTTTGTCCCGTTGTCTGTAGCTGGTGCACTCCTTGCGGTTGTCTGATTCCAATATGGATATGGGCAGCCGTTTTTTAAATTGTAAAAAGTGCAAATAAAAAAAGCACCGGATCATGAAATCCGGTGCTTATTCTTTTTTATGGTGCCCAAGGGCGGAATCGAACCACCGACACGAGGATTTTCAGTCCTCTGCTCTACCGACTGAGCTACTTGGGCGCTCAAGACGAAGCCGTTGTAAGGAAAATGGGGCAAAGAGTCAAGATGTTTTTATTCCATCGTTAAAAAAAAATGCTTTTTATCCTTCAGGGAACAGTATTTTTGTCTCGTTTTAATGGGTAAGTCTTTAATCTTATGCCCTAAAAAGCTTCTTATGGCTACAGTATGGTTGTGGGCTCTTTTTTATGTATATAACTTCAGCCGGGCTTATTCTTTCCATAGTCCGGGAAAGGGAGGAAGGGAAAGATCTCCATAGAGATATTGAAGAAGGGACGTTCCTGCCAGAACTGCGGTTGGTGCCCTTAGAATGCGGGGACCAAGCCCCAGAGGTTTGTACCCGGCTCTGAAAAAACCCTGAATTTCTTTCGGATCAAATCCTCCCTCAGGACCAAAAACTGCACGGATACGCAGGGGCATAGCCTTTTTTTCTTCAGACCAATGACTGCTGTCCGTGCTTTCCCAGAAAAGAATCCGTTTTTCTTCTGGTGCAGGGTCAAGCATAAGGGGAGAGCTGTCTTTATGAAAAAGGATTTCAGGCATGTGGCTGCCGCAGCATTGCTTGAGGGATTCAGTGGCCAGTTTCTGCCATCTTTCCATCCTTGCTTCAGCCTTGTCTTTTTTAAGAACTGGAACACTGCGTGCGGCACAAAAGATTCTTATGGTTCCTGCTCCCAGTTCCGTGAGGGGGCGGATAAGCTCATCGATTTTTTTTTCCTTGAGAAGGGCGATGGCGATATCCAGATGTACAGGGGGGGCTGGAATGCTGCGCTGGATACCCGTCAATGTGAGCTGGACGCCCTCCGTATCCATTCTGTGAATCAGGGCTTCATATTCATTGCCCTTGCCGTCAAAGAGACACAGAGGGTCTCCCTGTTGCATGCGGAGAACTTTTCGAATATGGTTGGCATCCTGGCCTGTGATACAAACATGTTCCGGTGGGGATGCAGGAAGCTGAAAAGGAATGCGTCGCATGGTGATCCTTGTTTTGGCTTAAGTTTAATTTGGTTGAAGTCCTTCTCAATGCGAAGAAATACAATTTATACTTATATCTCATTGGATACAATGATACTGTCCTGATTGAAAAAAATGTTATTTCTGAACCTCATATAAAAAATAAGTGTTTTTAAAAGAAAAGGACAGCTCCGTTTTCTTGACAGATTTTTTCTGGTATGAAATATTTAGACTTATTATCCGCAGAACTTTCTGCATGAATTGGTAAGATATTGTATGCGGGAGGCTTTATAAAGTATATGCTACAAGCTTTGGAGTTTTGGTAAAAAAGTTTTTCAGGTTCTTTAGAGTTAAGGAATGTACCAGAAAGCAGAAATAAAAAGTTAATGTTTGCTTTACTTTGTCTAATCTTCGGATGTCGCCATCATTTCCTACCTGTTGCGGTGTCCACAACACCAGGCTGTCCAGTCATGTAATCGGAGAATATATGAAAGATACGACTGAACGGAGCATAGCGCCGTCTCGTGATGATGGATTAACGGATGATCTGGATCTTTCAGATCTTGCCATGACCCTTCAGGCAGAAGGAGATGGAAAAGGTTCTGTTTCCGTTCCGGTATTGGAAGTTGCATCTGAGGATAATTCAGGGGAGCCTTTTCGTGTTGTTCCGCATCCTTCTGAAAGCTCAGTGGAAGATGAAGATTTCATTGATCTTGAAGATATCCTGGTTGGTTCTTCTCCAAAATCCGGTGGCAATAAAATCCCGGACCTGCCTGTAAAAAAAGACATTGATCCCCAACCCGAAGAGGATCTTCTTCTGGATCCGGATGACTGGGTAGAGGAGCAGGATCTTGATGCGGCAGATGTTCCTGATTTTTCACAGGTATCTGTTGCTGCGCCGGAAGGTGAGGTTCATGTTCCTTCGGAAACAGAGTTGATGTTTCGGGAAGAGGCTATAGATCTCGGTGATGTGGGTGCTTTTCTTGAAGGAGATGATTTCTCTCTGGAATTGGATGGCAAACCGGTATCCGATGCAGATTCATGGAATGCCAGTGATGCTGATGATGTGCTGGATCTGGCTGTAGCAGGGGATCTTCTTGAAGAAGATCATATTTCTGATTCCGGAGAAAATGGCTTTGCAGATGAAGATGTTCTTGATTTAGAAGCAGCCGGTATTCTTCTGGAAGAGGACGTGCCTGTAGAAGAATCGGACGAAGGAGTTTTTTTCGAGGAAGATGTTCTTGATTTGGAAGCAGCCGGTATTCTTCTGGAAGAGGACGTGCCTGTAGAAGAATCGGACGAAGGAGTTTTTTCCGAGGAAGATGTTCTTGATTTGGAAGCAGCCGGTATTCTTCTGGAAGAGGACGTGCCTGTAGAAGAATCGGACGAAGGAGTTTTTTCCGAGGAAGATGTTCTTGATTTGGAAGCAGCTGGTATTCTTCTGGAAGAGGACGTGCCTGTAGAAGAATCGGACGAGGGAGAGTTTTCGGAAGAACAGGCTTTTTCAGGAGAAGATGAGGCACTCTTCGATCTGGAAGAAAAGGCAGCCATTTCGTCAGACGGAAAGTACTTTTTTGTTTCTGATACCATTGATGAAGGTGGGGCAGACTCAGCATTTTCTTTTGCTGATGAGCCTGAGAAAGACCTGGATTCTGATTTCGATAAAGGTTCGAATCAGGATCTTGCAGCAGAATCCCTGATGCCGGACACAGGCTTTGTGCCTTTGGAAAACAATGATTTTTCAGAGGATATGGAGCAGGGCAGCTCTGTGCAGGCCTTGGAGGACAGGCTGGCGGATGTGGATTTTGAAGCCATACTTGAGAGGGTGGTTCGCAAGGTATTTGCTGAAAAACTGGATATGGCTCTGGTTTCTGTTGTGGAAAGGGCTGTGGAAAAAGAAATCCATGCTCTGAAGGATGCTCTTTACAAAGATCCGTCCTGATTTTCGGGAAGTCAGCGGATCAAAAACTTGCACAAAAAAGGGGATTATTCCATAATCCCTTTTTTTATGGTCCGTATTCCTGTTTTTTTGTGTATACGACCGGATTTTAAAAACCGGTTTTTGTGAAGATATAATAAGAAGCATGAGGGAGTGCACATGAGTGAGGCTCTGTTAGACAAGGGGTATGAACCCCGGGAAGTGGAAGCGCGCTGGTACCGCTACTGGCTGGAAAATCAGCTCTTTGCCGCTGCGGATAAAGATGAGGAAAAAGAAGCTTTTTCCATCGTGATTCCGCCGCCCAATGTCACGGGTAAGCTGCACATGGGCCATGCACTGAACAATACCCTGCAGGATATTCTCTGCCGTTACCACAGGCTTTGCGGAAAAAATGTATTGTGGATGCCGGGAACGGACCATGCGGGTATTGCCACCCAGAATGTGGTGGAAAAGCAGCTGGCCCTTGAAGGGAAATCCCGGGATGATCTGGGCAGGGATGCTTTCATCGACAGAGTCTGGGAATGGCGTCAGGAGTATGGTGGTGCCATCATCAATCAGCTGCAACGCCTTGGCGCTTCCTGTGACTGGAATCGTGAACGCTTCACCATGGATGAGGGACTCTCAAAAGCTGTTCGCAAGGTTTTTGTACGGCTGTACGAAGAGGGCCTGATTTATAAAGGGCAGTATCTGATAAACTGGTGTCCCCGCTGCCATACGGCTCTGGCAGATCTGGAGGTGGAGCATGAAGAGAAAGATTCTTTTCTCTATCACATTGCCTATCCCCTGGCGGATGATTCCGCTTCCCTTGTGGTGGCCACCACCCGCCCGGAAACCCTTTTCGGGGATACGGCGGTAGCTCTCCATCCCGAAGATGATCGCTATGCAGACCTTTCCTGCGCTTTTGTTAAACTTCCCCTGACGGAGAGGGAGATCCCTGTCATCCGGGATAGCTATGTGGACAGGGATTTCGGTACGGGTTGTCTGAAGGTAACACCAGCCCATGATCCCAATGACTTTGAACTGGGCATCAGGCATGGCCTGGAGCAGATTAAGGCCATTGATGATGATGGCCGGATGAATGCCCATGCCGGGGCCTTTGCAGGGCTGGATCGTTTTGAGGCACGGAATGCTGCTGTGGCTGAGCTGGAAAAGCAGGGGTTGCTGATTAAAAAAGAAGAGCTGACCCACAGTGTGGGGCATTGCTATCGCTGTAAGACCGTGGTGGAACCCAACCTTTCCCTGCAGTGGTTTGTGAAGGTGGCCCCTTTGGCGGAAAAAGCCCTAAAGGCGGTGGAAGAGGGGCATACCCGCATTTATCCCGAAAACTGGACCAAAACCTATTACGAATGGATGCACAATATCCGGGACTGGTGTATTTCACGTCAGATCTGGTGGGGTCACCGTATTCCGGCATGGACCTGTAAAGACTGCGGTTCTCTCATGGTTCTTGAGGCGGACCCCGAGCTTTGTACGGACTGTGGTTCCAGCTCCCTGATCCAGGAAAGTGATGTGCTGGATACATGGTTCAGTTCTGCCCTCTGGCCCTTTTCCACCATGGGATGGCCCGAAAATACGGATCTTCTGAAAACCTTTTATCCGACCTCTGTGTTGGTGACAGGATTTGATATCCTCTTTTTCTGGGTGGCCCGTATGATGATGATGGGTACCCATTTCATGGATGAGGTGCCCTTTAAGGAAGTTTATATCCATGCACTGGTCCGGGATGCCGAGGGCAAGAAAATGAGCAAATCCCTTGGCAATGTTATTGATCCCCTGGAAGTGATTGATCAGTACGGCACCGATGCCTTCCGTTTTACCCTGACGAGTTTTGCCGCCATGGGCAGGGATATCAAGCTTGCCGAAGAAAGGGTGGAAGGTTACCGCCATTTTATCAATAAGCTCTGGAATGCGGCCCGATTTTCCCTCATGCATCTGGACCGGGCCTATGAAAGTTTTGATGAAAAAGCCCTGTCCCTGCCGGATCAGTGGATTCTCTCCCGCCTGAATACGGTGGCAGCCCAGGTGCAGCAGGCTCTGGAAACTTACCGTTTCAACGATGCTGCTTCCATTCTCTATCGTTTTGTGTGGAATGAATTCTGTGACTGGTACCTTGAGGCCATAAAACCCGTTCTTTTCGGTAAGTCCGGAGAAGCGGCCATGGAAGCCACCAAGGGCGTGCTCTACCGGGTGATCAGTGATACTCTGATTCTTCTTCACCCCATCATTCCCTTTGTTACGGAGGAAATCTGGTCAAAGCTCCCCGGAGAGAGAGGTTCCATCATGAAGGCTGTTTATCCCACAACAAACTGGGATCAGCAGCGTCTGGCCTATTCTCCTGAAGCGGAAGTGGCCATGGAGTTTCTCATGGAGCTTGTGACGGGGGTCCGTAATATAAGAGGCGAGATGAATCTTCCTCCGGCCCAGGCTCTGGATGCGGTTTTCCATACGGATAATCCCTTCCAGAAAGAAATGATTAACAACCATGGAGACCTGATGAAGCTTCTGGCACGCCTCAGCACCCTTGAAGCAGCCAGTGTGGGGGAACGTCCCAGAGTCTCTGCCACCAGTATTGTTTCCGGTTCCCCCCTCTATGTTCTCCTGGAAGGTATTCTTGATTTTTCCAAAGAAGTGGAACGTCTGGACAAAAGCATTGCCAAGGTGGACAAGGAGCTGAATGGCATATCTGCCAAGCTTGATAATCCAGGTTTTGTTGACAAGGCGCCTGAGGTGGTTGTGAAAAAGGTGAAAGAGCAGCATGGGGAGCTTTCGGAAAAACGTATACAGCTTGTTGCCAACCGGGATCGTATGGCTGCCATGGTGTAGAACTTTAGTAATTATTCAGCACATTTTATTTTGAAAAATTGTTCATTTAATTTCAAAGCATTGGTTCCGGTAAAAGACAATCGTGCTGTTTGTGAGTGACATTGCAATCGTTTCGGATCAGAGTTTTGCAGGGCAAGAAGCTCTAAGAATAAGATTGCGTCATGAACAAATGGCTCGGTTGTCTATGCACCTGATTGAAGGTATTCGATTTGTCAAAGGAAAATTGTGCTGAGCAGTTACGAACTTTATCCCATGAAGGGGAAAAATCCTTATGTTTGCTGTGGAACGCCTCATTGATCTGGCTCTGGAAGAGGATATAGGTACGGGAGATATTACCACCGAGGCCATTGTTCCCGAAGATGCCATGGGCGAAGGTATTGTTATCACCCGGGAAGAGGGCATAGTTCCGGCTGGTTTTTCCGTGGCCCGTCGGGTTTTTGAAAAGCTTGATAAAGATGTGGTTTTTTCTCCTCTGGTGAAGGAGGGAGAGGCTCTTGCCCTTAATACCCGCATCCTGCACCTTCAGGGGCGCATGCGTGCCTTGCTTACAGGCGAGCGGACGGCCCTGAATTTTATGCAGCGTCTTTGTGGAATTGCCACCCATGTTCGGGCCTTTGGTCGGGGTATGGAAGGCAGTGACATTACCCTTGTGGACACAAGGAAGACCACACCGGGCTGGCGGGTTCTGGAAAAATATGCCGTACGTGTGGGAGGGGCTGCCAATCACCGTATGGGACTTTATGATGGCGTTCTCATTAAAGATAATCACATCGCCGCAGCCGGAGGTGTGGCCTCGGCCGTGGAAGCCGTGCGCAGGCGGGTTTCCCATCTGGTGAAAATTGAGGTGGAGGCGGAAACCCTTGAGGAAGCGGATCAGGCTGCGGATGCTGGTGCGGATGTCATTCTTCTGGATAATATGGATGCCGATATGATCAGAGAAGCTGTCCGACGTATTGGCGGACGCAGTCTTGTGGAGGTTTCCGGTATGGTGACACAGGAAAAAATAAAGGTTTTGAGTCTTGCGGGTGTTCATATCATTTCAGCAGGTGCTCTGACCCATCAGGCAAGGGCCGTGGATCTGAGCATGCGAATTGCCCCCCCGGGAAAGCTTCGTCCGGAATGGGCCACCTGATCAGGGAGATGAAATGATTCCCATCCGAGACACCCAGCCATCCCGTAACCGGCCGGTGGTGACTCTTCTGCTTATCCTTATCAATGCCCTGGTGTTTTTTATACAACTGGGGCAGGGGCCGGAGATGGCCCGTTTTCTGTGGGAGTGGGGGCTGGTTCCCGCCCGTTACACGGACCCAGCCCTTTCTGCCTATACGGGTTTGTTTCAGAAGGTTTTCACTTTTTTTTCCTTTATGTTTCTCCATGGCGGCTGGCTCCATATTATTTTCAATATGTGGACCCTCTGGATTTTTGGGGATAACGTTGAAGACCGCCTTGGCCCCCTTCGTTACCTCGGGTTTTATCTTGTTTGCGGACTGGTATCGGGACTGGCCCATTCCATGGTTTATCCCAGTTCAACCATTCCCGTTGTGGGAGCCAGTGGTGCCATTGCCGGTGTCATGGGTGCTTACTTTCTTCTGTATCCGGCATCCCGTATCCTGACCCTCATCCCTATTTTTATTTTCCCACTTTTCATTGAAATACCGGCTTTCATCTATATGGGTATCTGGTTTATGTTTCAGGTACTTAATGCCATGGGTGGAGGAGGAGGGGTGGCCTGGTGGGCTCATATTGGTGGCTTTGTCATGGGTGCTCTTCTGCTGCGTTTTCTCGTGCGGCTTCCGGAAGGTCATTTTGCGGCAAAGGTACGCAAGGCTATGCGTAGAAGGAAAACTCCGGGACTCCAGACTATCCGTGTGATAGCCCCTCAGGATGCTCCCCATTTTTACGGTACCCTGATACTTTCTCCACCGGAAGCCCTTGCAGGATGCACCAAGCGGGTGAACATCCCATGGGGTTTTTATTCCCGCCTTTATAAGATTACCGTCCCGCCCCAGAGCCGTGAAGGGCAAAAGCTGAGGTTGAAGGGGTTGGGAAGGCGGATGGATGATGGTTCAATCGGAGATCTTTTCCTGAAAATCCGCATACGACAGCTGGATGAAAAAATTGATTTCTAATCAGGTAATTTCCTGAAACAGAAATACCTTTTGCCATCATCTTTCTTTTGGAGAAGCTTGGGGCGAGAGACCAGTTTCCGGGTACATTCAATCCAGGAAGTCGCCTTGCAGCTTTGCCCGAATACCTCCCATAACCTGTATCTCTGTTTTTTTCTGAACAGTTTTTCTGCCATCCAGAAGAATATCTACATGTATTTGATGCTGACCCGGATAGAGCTGCCATTCGATGTCAGATGTCTTGCTTTCCTTAAAAAACTGACCATTCACATACCAGCGGTAAAGGGCTCCTTCTTCTGCCCCTTCCACGCTGAATACAAGACGCTGATGTTCAAGGGGAACTCTTGGGTCCATGGCGAGTGTCAGTCCATCCGAAGGACGGAGGAGGCGAATTTCTTCTGTCCGGGCAAGATCTGCAGGCAGGTTGTTTTCCATGGGTGGCAGCCATTCACTGCGGAAGGCTGTGCATTCCGCCCCTTTTTTTTGTATGCAGATGTCTTTTTTTACAAGTTCTTCGGGCGGAGTCAGCCCCCTGGTTGGCTGATTGCGGTTCAGTTCGTTAAAGATGGCCCGGAGCAAAGGCAGAGGGCCGGAAGCGCCTGCAAGTCCCTGCATGGGGCTGCGGTCAAGGTTGCCCATCCAGATGCCTGCGGTATGTTTATGGTCAAAACCAAAGGCCCATGCATCCCTGTGATCGGAGCTGGTGCCTGTTTTAATGGCGGTCTGTACGGGAAAATTCATCAGGGGGCCGAATTCGTATTTTCTGGCTTCAGGGTCGGAAAGAATATCTGCGATGAGCCGGGCCGTATCCTTATGGAAAATTTTTTTTGCGGGTAAAAGAGGCCGGGACTCATCCGCAAGGAAGCGAAGGGGAACTTTCTGACCATCCCGGGCGAAAACGGCATAGGCCTCTGTCAGCTCCAGCAGGGAGACTTCTCCGTTGCCCAGCACAAGGCCGTCTCCATAATAGTCCGCATTTCGGGTGAGGCTTTGCAGGCCACAGTCCCTTAGGGTAGCAAGGAAGGGGGCTGTTCCCACATGGCGCACGGTGCGGATAGCCGCAAGGTTAAGGGAATTTGCCAGAGCATCCCGCAGGGGCAGGGTGCCATACGTGTTGCGGGAGTAGTTCCTGTAATCGTGAAGACCTGTACCAACTGGGGTACTGATGGGGGTATCCTCAATGGGGGTGGCTGCTGTCCATCCCTTTTCCAGAGCCATGGCATAGGCAAAGGGTTTGAGGGCTGAGCCTGGCTGCCTTGGTGCAAGGACCGCGTTGATTTTTCCTCCGGGTCTTTCATCTTTGTTACCCGCCACGGCCCATGCCCGTATTTCTCCTGTCTGGTGGCTGATGACGATGACGGCTCCGTTATTGACTTTCCGGCTGCTCATCTGCTCTATCCGCCTGTCCAGAAGCTTCTGTACCCTGTCTTGAAGAGAAGCGTCCAGAGTGGTGCGGATATGGGTACTCTCTGTGGTGCTATGGTGCAGTCTTTCCCTTACAAAACTGACAAAAAAGGGTGCATGCACGGGTATGGATGCTCTCTTCAGTTCAGGAATTTTCAGGGCATTTTCAAGGGAATTTTTTTCCAGTAATCCGGCTTCTGTCATGCGGAGGGCAAGGTCAGCGGTGCGTTTTTTTAGCCTTTCCGGGTAAAGTTCAGGATGCAGAGCCTGGGGTGCTCTGGGAAGGACTGCCAGGGTAATGATTTCTGCATTGCTCAGGGTGGAAAGATCCCTGTCAAAAAGGTAATTTGCGGCCTGCATTACGCCTCTGCACCGGTCCGGGTAGGGTACCTGATTCAGGTAGAAGGAAAGAATATCCGCCTTGGAAAAGCGGTGTTCCAGAAGGTGGGCTTCTATGCTTTCCAGAATGCGGGAGCTCAGGGTGCGGGGTCTGGGGTGCAGAATACGGATTACCTGTTCCGTAATGCTGCTTGCCCCACGGATGTTCCGGCCTGCCCTCATGTTCTGGAAAAGCGCATGGAAAACAGCTTTCCAGTCTGTTCCCCTGTGCTGAAAAAAACGCTGGTCTTCGGCCAGAAGAATTGCCTGGCGGAGAAGCAGGGGAATGGTATCCAGATTAGCAATATCTGTGGTGTTGAGCTCATCATCCCTGGAAAGGGTGAGGGGTTTGCCATGGTAATCCAAAAGGCGGATACGCTCACTCCTGCTGCCGGGTTTCAGTTCCGGCGGCAGGGGACGCAGTTCCGATATAATCCATATCCCTGAAAATATAAGAATCAGAATGACAGAAGCCACTCCGGTGAATAGACGCCTTTTCATTGTTCCATGGCAGGATCATCGGTCCGGGGACCGATAATCAGCAAATGCTTTTTGTCTCTGCCCCATATTTCAGGTCTGTACAGGGCTTCTGCATGGGCTGCAGGCATAAGGAAGCTGCCTTCGGCAATGGCCTGGGCTGTAAAATACAGACGCCAGGTGCCAGCAGGCAGATCTTCTGCAAAGAAGCGGACCTGCTGATGCTGAAGCTCCTGATGATAAAAGGGCCATGGGTTGCCTGATTTTACGGAATCGGGCAGGGCTGGTGCTTTCATCTCTTCTCCGGAGCTTGCCAGATGGGGATTTACTGCCTCAAGGCCTGCGGGAAGGGGAACTTCAGCTATGATAAAGTTTAAATTCTGGGTGTTGCTGATATCGCATACCATATGAACACGCTCTCCCCTGAACATGGAAACAGCACTGTCCTTTTGTATTTCTTCACCCTTTTCATTTAAGATCCGCAGCCGGACGTGCAGGCCGTTGTCGGCAGGTAGTTTTGGTTCTTCTGAGGCAAAGGCAAGGGCTGCGGTATAGTAAAGTGAACCGGAACCACTTTTTTCTATTTGAATAATCTGGTCTCTGCCCGGATCATTTTTTACTATGGGCCGCGTAATGCGGACGGCCGTGTCCCGGATATCCCGGAAGCGGATTTTTCCTTCAAGCCCTTCTTCGTCCCGGACCTTAGCTTCAAGGTCTACCCTCTCGATTTCATAGCTTAGGGCGTATTCCGTTGCAGCCATAGCTGCAAAAAGGTTTTCCTGGGTACCCTGCCAGCGGGCAGCTTTACCCTGCTGTGCCATGAGTTCTCTCATAAGCAGGGTGGGGTAGCTGAGTAGTTCTTTGGGCGCATCGGGTAATTCTCCAAGGCGGATTATGGCCATGAGTACTGCAGCCTGGGTACGGGAGTGGGAACCCATGAGCCATGGATGGGATATGCTTTCCTCATCCTGGGCGGAAAGGCCTCCGGCTGTTTTATGGGTTCGTGCCAGCAGGACATCCACCACAGGGGAGAGTTCACCATAGCTTAATCCCTTTTTGGCCGCGGCTTCCAGAAAAAGGGCTGTTGCAAAAAGCCCGTCACGTTCTGGGTGGGGTCGGAGGCGTTCAAAAAGGTCTGCATCCGCCTGTTCAGAACGTGCCAGCAGGCTCATCATGCGGGAACTGCGGTCCAGAACAGAGTCTCCTGTGATATTCCTTCGCATAAGGGTGTCAAGGTAGGCGTCCAGTTTTCGGGTGACATCAGGGGCAGGGTAAAAGCCAAAATCTGCGAGTTTTTTGAAGATAAGGGCTGTAAATGCTGAGAGCATTGGGTTCTCTCCCCCGCCGGATGTGGGGAAATAAGCCATGGAGCCATTTTCCCTTTGGAAAAGGGCGGCTTTTGCCAGAATTTCAGGAATGACTTTTTCTGCATTCTGCCATTGTACCTCATCGGGCAGATAATCCATCATGGAAAGGTAGAGAGCTGCAGCCATGGCCTTTGACAACTGCTGTTCCCAGCAGTCATAGGGATAGTCTCTCAGGAAAAGAAGGGGGGCTTCCACCGAGGAAATAAGGCTGGGGGAAAGCCTTATGCCCAAGGCACCCACATCCAGCCTTGCTTTTTCCGGAATCTTTAAATGGATCTGCGTTACTTTGTCTTTGGTAATACCGGAAGTTGCCTGGGTTTCAAGTAAAATACTTTCTATGACCTCAAGGCTGTGGCCTATGGCATCACCGTCAAGGGCATCCTTTGCGATGACTTCCATGCGTAAGTTGCCAGTATTACGGACTTCTGCGGGCAGAAGAAAAAGCTGGCGCTGCCAGGGCTCAAAGTTTTTTTCAAATTCACGGTTTGCAAGTATTCTTCCTTCTTTGTGCAGCTCTGCCCGGATGCTTATATCTCTGGTTTTATCCGTACGGTTTAAAATGGAAAAACCAGCCACAAGTTTGTCTCCCGTGCGGAGGAAATTGGGCATGACAGGGCGGATTTCCGTAGGCCGGTTAACCCGGAAGACACCATGGCCTGTGCCCATGCGATCCTTTGGCGTGACAGCGAGAACCAGAACTTCCCAGCTGGTCAGATTATCGGGAGCACTGAAGGAGATTCTGGCACGGCCGCTGGAATCGGGCAGGATTTCCGGTTGCCAGAAAGCTACGCCCCGGAAATCTTCCCTCAGGCGGATACCGCCGCCGTCTCCTGCCGGTGTGGCCCCTTTGGCTTCCAGGCGCTGCATTCCGATAAGGCGGGAGAGCAGGGTGTAGGTTTCAAGATCCATGGAGGAAACAGGTGCGTACAGGCCGGTATGGGGGTCAAAGTTTTTCCTTCCACCGGGTAGAAGATCAAAAATGGCACTGTCCAGAACGGCAAGGGTCAGCTCCGTATTGTCGGCCAGATTCTCTGGAATTTCAATCTCTACATGCACGGTTTCACCGGGCTTGTAGCTTTCCCTGTCCATGTTTACGCTAACGGGAATTTTCTGCTCTTCCGGCCTCACGCTCAGATACAGATAGCCGCTTCGAAAGGACGGTTTTCCCAGATCAGGTCCCTTCTCCGGAGGAAGAGATCCTTCTACTCTGGGCGAGAGAATGGATACGGATACATAGCACCCTGGAAGCATGGCAGGTCCCATGGGAATTTCTATTACCTCTGCGGCATTTTCAAGGGTGCGGACTTCGTGACGGAGTACACCGTAACGCTCCACACTGATCAAAGCCTTTGCGCCGGGGAAGGGGTTTTTTATAAGAATGCGGGCCGTGTCCCCCACCTGAAGTTCTGTTTTTTCAGGAACCAGCTCCACCCGCAGATCTTCGGGGCTTTCCCAGATTACAGTTCCTGGACCGGAAACCCATACGGGAATACTGGTTTTATGGGTACGACCCAGGCTGTCTTCGATTTCCACACGAACCCGCCAGCGGCCCGGCGTATCCGGGGTGAATACCGCATCCTTCGGCTTTTCGCCTGAAACAAGGCTGCCTGTGGCAACTTCCTTCCATTCTATGCTGTGTCTGGGTGTGTAGGCATCTCCTGCCGACCTTGCCCGTACCACGGAAACATCCTGACGTTCGGCAATAAAACGGATGGGAATATCGGGTATGATTTTTCCCTTTGGATTCACAACCACAACACGGAATTCAGCACTTTTTCCGGATTTCTGCATCCAGTCCAGTGCTTTGATCCCCACCAGCATATCCCTTCCTTCAAAGGGAATGGATGTGCTGGCAGATACGGTTTTTCCCCTTTCGTCGCTGACACCTGCTTCCAGGGTAAGTGTACCAAAGGCCAGATCTGTTTCAGGGATTTTTATCTGGGCCTTTGACCTGCCCTTGTCATCCAGCCTGCGGCTGAGGTCTGCAAGGGTTTTAACCGGTAGATTCTCCCTGCCGTTATTGCTGTCAAAATAGAAGTCCTTCAATGCGGGACTGTCCGGTGTAAAGGGCCGGGAACGGATATGGCTGCGTATGCGTACCGGTGCTTCTGTATAGGCTCCACCTGCATGGAGACTGGCTGTGGCTTTAAATGTGACTTTGTCTCCGGGTTTTGCCTGCAGTGCGGCAATATCTGCCTGCACACGGAAAGGAGCTGTGGAAAAGTCCGTTACCATAACGGAAAGGGGACGAAGAATTTTATCCGTGTCTTTATGGGAGAGCTCAAAGCTGTACCTTCCCACTCTGCCGTTTTCAGGGATGGACAGGGAGCCGTGGAAGGTTCCAAAGGCGGAAAGCGGGAAATCATCTTTTCTGAAAATTTCCTGATTGCCGGGATCCAGCACCTTCAATGTCCATCCTGATAAAGGCGGTGGTATCAGTCCGTGCAGATCCTGATTCCGGACATAAATTTTATAGTCCATGGTTTCGCCGGTGCGATAAATTCCCTGGGCCGTCAGGCCCCAGCTTTTAATATGGCCAAGGGGAGCCCTTGCACTGGAAAATATGGGAGTATCGGATATCTGCCATGGATTCAGGGAAAAACGCCAGTCCAAGGGGAAAAGCACCAGATCCTTTTCACTGGAGGCCTCAAGGAACCAGAGGGGTTTGTCTTCCCGGTATTCGCCCCTGCCTGCTGTTTTCTGTTCCGGATCCAGCTCCGCTGTTCCCGGCAGAAGGGCGATGCCTTCAGCATTGGTGCGGGTTGTGGCAATTTCCTCATCACTGATTTCAAGATTTTTTTCATGCCCTTCCAGCAGGCGTATGGTGATACCGGAGACGGGCTGGCCGGTACGGAGATCTGTCACCCATATCAGACTGTTGAAGTGTCCTATTTTTACCACCACCTGCCAGGGAGATACTATGGTCAGAAAACGGGAAGCCCCTTCCCAGGTACTTACTTCAGGGTCTGTCTGTACTTCTGCGCTGAGTATACCGCTTTCCGTCAGGATGTTCCGGATACCTGCAGCCAGGGTGGCGGAGGTGTTTTCGGGAATGCCGGTCTGCATATAGCCTGTATCTACGGGGTAGAATCCCCCTTTGTCCATGGCAGAGCCCTGAATTCTGTAATTCTTAATATTGGTAAAAGAAATGGGGAGTTCCGAATCCATCCCCTTTTCAAGAACCGCAGTGCTGGTGGGGAGATAAAAAGAAGGTTTCAGCCTGTCCGTATGGAAGCGGGCAATGCGTGTCTCACCCATTTTCCGCTTGAATGCATCCGTCATGACTCCACTCACATGGATAGTGTAATCCTGCAGGGGCAGCGGAGTTGCAGGCAGGGATATGCCGTAGGTGCTGTCTTCGGTATGCAGGCTGCGGGTAGGGTCATAGTCATAATAGTCTTCCCATGGTTTGTTTATACCCGGAAGGGGAGGTGTGAAGGTGATGTTTTGCGTTGCCTGGGATATCCGTACCGGTGTACTGAAAAGAAGCTCCGCATATCCTTGGGGGTCTGCGGGCTGGGGCGGTCCGTCTTTTGTGATCTGATCTTCACTGGAAGCAGGGATGAAAATATTTTCTCCATTGAGGGTGGCATATCGGAGGCCGAGGAATTCAGGGGCAGGAAAGGTAACAAAATTGCGCAGGTTTCTGATTTCCTTACCGGGCATGTCGCCTTCCGGTGTCCGCAGTCCTTTTTTTACCATGAGTTCTGTTTTCTCGTTGGCAGGAAGGGGCCGGGCAGGCTGGATAATCCAGGAAGTGGCGATGGCTGCATTCGGAAGATCACCAGCTGCGGATACCTTTACCGGGTGAAATCCGCCGCCTGTATGGAAGACCACGGCTTTTTCCACGGAAGAGCGGGTAAGGGGCATGTTGGCCTGAAGTTCAAATACGGGGGTGAGCTCATCAAGCCACTTATGGAAAAATCCGTGGCGGATCTCAGGTCTTGTGGTGATAAAGGTTTTTTCTTTTACAGGTTTTACAGCTGTGCCATCCAGAGCCACCAACCCTGCATTTACATCCACACGGTAACGGGTTGCCGGTTTAAGTTTTTCTTCGGGATCGGGTCTGAAGCTTAAGGTTTGGGGATCTGTCCAGCGCCATTGGCCTTTAACTTCTGGAGATATACGGACAGGTACATTTGCTGCTTCAGCCTGCCCGAGAGGGATCATGGGTCTGTCGAATTCCAGACGGATGCGCTGATCCGAAGGAACATCCTCTCCCTGGGGCACAATGCGTATCAGGGGGCTGGCCAGGGCAAGGGAGGAAAAAAGATAGAAGAAACAGAAAAAAAAGGCTGGAATTCGGGTATGCATGGCGCAGATCCTTCATTCTTTTGCTGGCAGATATAAAAAGATATTGGCCCGGACAGCGGAAAAGGGCCTGGCGGGATTGAGAGCAGGAAAAAAGAAATTTTATTCTTCATATCCCATGTTTTTTTCCATGGCAAGACCCTATAATGTATTTGTCTGCTTTATATTTTAAGCATTTTTTGTAGCGGGAAGGAAAAGTTATTATGCATTCAGTAATAAAAAAAACAGCACTCCATGCAAGGCATCTTGAGATGGGTGCACATATGGCAGATTTTGGCGGCTATGAGATGCCCCTCTGGTATTCTTCCGGTGCAAGGTCCGAACATCTCGCTGTACTCACTGCTGCTGGCATGTTTGATACAAGCCACATGGCCCTGATTCGTGTGAGGGGAGAGAATGGGCGGAGTTTTCTGCAAGGACTTTTTTCCAAGGATCTGGATTACTGTACAGGCCCCAAAGCTCTGCCCCTTGCACCGGGGCGCTGCGCATACGGGGTTTTTTGTGATGTAAGGGGGCATGTGCTGGATGATGCCCTTGTGTATATGTTGGAGAAGGATCATTATTTTATCGTTGTCAATGCCGGGATGGGGGGGATAATAAAGGAGCATCTCTCTGTGTTTTCTGAAGGTCAGGATGTGGTAATCGAGGATCTCACGGACAGGGTGGGTAAGGTGGACGTGCAGGGGCCTTTTGCGGGGAAAATTCTCTCTGCGGCTTTAAAGGATGTTTCGGCTCTTTTTGCAGCCATGCCCTATTTTTCTTTTAAGGGAGACTGGACGATGGATGGCAGTTCCGCCAGCTGCCTTTTAAAAGATGATACCCCAATACTTTTATCCCGCACCGGTTATACCGGGGAATTTGGTTTTGAGATTTTTTGTGCCCTGGAGGATGTAAACAGAGTATGGTCAATTCTTTCTGAAGCAGGAAAACCTTTTGACCTTATACCATGCGGTCTTGCTGCCAGGGATTCCCTGCGCACCGGAGCCCTTCTGCCCCTTTCCCATCAGGACATCGGAGACTGGCCCTTTGTGAATCATCCATGGATGTTTGCCTTGCCCTTTACGGAAGACAGAAAGGCTTTTACCAAAGGTTTTTTGGGAGATGAGTCGCTTATGGCTGCCATGGAAACTGGCTTTCATACCTATGCATTCTTGGGAAAGGATCTGCGCAAGGTTGCAGCAGGGCCTGATACGGACGTATGGCTGGGGCAGGAAAAAATCGGCAGGGTGCTTAGCTGTGTAACAGATATGGGTATGGGAATAAAAAATGGGTCTGTGTATTCCATAGCAAGTACGGACAGACCTGAAGGTTTTGTCATTAAAGGACTTGTTTGCGGTTTTGTGCGGGTGGATCGTCCCCTTACACCGGGAATCCCTCTGATTCTGGATGACGGGAAAAGAAAGATACCCGTTACCTTGGCATCGGATCTGCGTCCGGCCCGGACGGCAAGAATGGCTCTCTCTGCCATGCTGGTTTGAGCAGAATGGATGGAATAAAAAGAGAGCATCAGCAAGGCTAGTAGCTTACCATCCTTTTAATCTGGATCTTTTTTTTAATGTGTTTATCAATATAATAATAAATACTTTCAATTGTACGACAAATTTATGCCATGGTATCAGACAGAATGGAGATTTTGATTTTCAAACCTGTTTTTTGGGGAATACAGGAAGTGTTGAATTTTCAGTAAGGATTTACTGGTTCAATTATTTTTTTGTGAAAAAGGTTCTGCAGCTTGACAAAGGCTGTCCAAAAAGATAGGTATTAAAGGTTTTCTAAGGGCCTATAGCTCAGCCTGGCAGAGCCACCGGCTCATAACCGGTCGGTCCCTGGTTCAAATCCAGGTGGGCCCACCAAAATACAAAAAAGCTCCCGAAAGGGGGCTTTTTTTTGTGCGTGATTTTCAGTGTTGGCGGGGATGGTTTGTTTTTCTGATTTTGGCAGCTTCTTTTATGGGAGAGAAATTAGTATGGTAATACTGCTTGTTGGGAATGATATCTGGACAAAAGCAGGATAGGGCTGTATATTTTTTTTGCATATGGTGTTTAGATTGTTTTTTTGAAATGGGCGATTCTCTGAATTTAAAAAAGGGCAGCAGGCAAATTTAATTATAGAAGCAATATATAATAAAATTGTATTCTTTACTCTTAAAGGAATGCCCATTAAAAAATCACTCAGATCTGACTGGCAGATTTTTTCAGGTGCTTTGTTTTGAAAAATAAGTTTTTTTCTCTGATTAAAATATACAGTTGTTACAGGTGTATGAATACCGGTATCTGTGGGGAGAGTCTGGGCTTTAGATTTTCCAGAGCAGTCATACCGGCAGGATTACAATGTGCGCTTATTAAAATAGAAAAAACACATAAAAAGGGCGATGCGGGGAATACCTGCATCGCCCTTTTAATTTTAAGGGAGGTTTTTAAATGTCACTCAGCGTAGGGGATTGCATGGCCCTTGTGGCTTCTGTCGCACCTCTGGATCTTGCAGAATCCTGGGATGCATCAGGCCTTCAGATAGGAGACCGCTGTCAGTCTGTCCGGTGCATTGGAGTTGCTTTGGATGCCACTTTCGGGACTGTATCCGAGGCGATTGAAAAAGGTGTGGATTTTCTTGTGGTGCATCATCCGCTTTTTTTTCGTCCTTTAAAAAGCCTGGTCCTTGATACGCCGATGGGACGTGTAGTTGAGGCTGCAGTAAGGAATGGTCTTAGTATTTATGCAGCTCACACGAATCTTGACAGTGTTGCAGGCGGACTTAATGATGCTCTGGCAAGCCGTATAGGCCTTGGTGATGTCCGGGTGCTGGGACCGTGTATCAGGGGCAAAGACTGGGTTTTTCATTTGAAAGTTCCTGCTTTTCTGCAGTCAAGGGTCCATGGGGTTCTTGTAGAAGGCGGCCAGGATATTGCGTGGTGGGACGGGATGAAAGGTGAGGGCGGAATAAGCATTGCCCGCTGTCGTGTCAGCGCCGATAAAATCTCCGGTGTTAAGGCAAAGATCAGAAGCCTTTGTCCTGATGCACAGATGGATGCTGTACCTGCCGGCGAGAGGGATATGGGGGCAGGTTTGGGGAGGACCGGGTTTCTTCCGGCGTCCATGAGCCTTTCGGCTTTTTCAGAAAAGGTGAAAAAGGATCTTGATCTTAAATATGTACGGGTTGTGGGAAACCCTGAAACGTCCATTCGCTGTGTTGCACTGTGTACGGGGAGCGGAGGCGGAATGATTCATGATGCCCTTGTACGGGGAGCAGATGTTCTGCTTACCGGAGATGTGAAATACCATGAAGCCATGGATGCGCTGGATCACGGACTTTGTCTGGTGGATGCAGGACACTTTGGCACGGAAAGGATTATGGTGGATCTGATGCTTGAACGTCTTTTAAGTGTTCTTGAGGAAAAAGGGGAGAAGATTACCCTTGTGCCTTTGGTGTCACAGCAGGATCCTTTTTCTGTTTTATAATGTTTTAATGCCTTGGTGTACTGTTCGGGTTTATGGACAGATGATGATAATGATTTGTCTGTGGGAATGGGCTGATCACAGACAGTTTTTACTATCGGCCCAGAGGACGGATCCGTTATGAATCCATCGGTTAGAGAAGAACTGGATATTCTGATTCGTCTCCAGGAGACGGAGACCCGTGCCAGCGAGCTGCGGGTGACCATTCAGGGTGTTGAGCAGCAACAATCCCGGCTGGAAGAGGTTCTCGACCGTGAGCGTTCTGCGCTTGATGAAAAAAGTGAAGCTTTGGCCAGTTTGCGTAAACAGTATGAAGGATTTGAAGACGATCTTCGCTATAATGAAGACCGCTTGAAAAAGAGTGAGCAGACGCTTAGAACCGTTACCAATAACCGGGATTATCAGGTGCTGTTGCGGGAAATGGATGATAACCGAAAGGCCAATGGTCGTATGCAGGAAGCCATGGTGGGGCTGATTGATCAGATCAGTGCCATGGAAGCGGAACTTGCAGATATTCAGGCAAGGGTGGATGCGGAGGCTCTGCGTGTGGAAGAGCAGAAGGCTGAACTGATGGCTTCCTGTTCCAGGGAAGTGGCAGCCCTGGCAGAGCTGGAAAAGGAACACTTGAATCTGGGGCAAAAGGCTTCTCTTCGCCTGCTGAAACGTTTTGAAAAGGCGGTCAGTCTGGGGGGAGGTGTCGGTGTCGCATGTGTAAGCTCCAGTATATGCAAAGGGTGTTTTATGACCCTGCCACCCCAGTTTTGTATTGAGCTTCAAAGGTGTAATGAAATCCGTCACTGTCCGCGTTGTAACCGTATTGTGTACTGGAATGGTGTCTGAATAGTGTTTTTATGGGAGCACTGGTGATTTTCCATGATGGACTTTTATGGAAAAGAAGCTTATACTGGTTAAAGCAGACGGTAAGAGTAAGCCAGACGATCGCCGGGATGCTATGGTATCCGGGAGGAAAGTCCGAACACCACAGGGCAGGATGCTCCATAACGTGGAGTCACGGTGACGTGAAGGCAAGTGCAACAGAGAGAAGACCGCCTTTTGCTTCAGGCAGAAGGTAAGGGTGAAAGGGTGCGGTAAGAGCGCACCAGTGTTCCGGGTGATCGGAGCAGCTGGGTAAACCCCATCCGGTGCAAGACCAAATAGGGAAGTGTCAGGGTGGCCCGCCCTGCTTCCGGGTAGGTCGCTTGAGGCCGTCGGTAACGGCGGTTCTAGATGAATGATCGTCACTCTTTTCCGGGTAACCGGGGCAGAGAACAGAATTCGGCTTACGGCTTACTCTAACCGTTTGTACTATAACCGCCAGTGATCTTTTTTTTGAGGTCCTGGCGGTTATGTTTGGTGGTCGGTGAGAAAAATTTTTTTTAAACTGAACCGAATCAGCACCAATGGGGGGGAATGTGGAAGAACTGACCTGCAAGATAACTTTTTCTGAAAAAGTAAAAATTTATTCAGAAGATTATCTGAAGTGCTGTATCTATATCACTCGCTTTCTGGAGCCACGGCATTATTTTACAAAACGCATGTATTCCAAACTGATCTCCACTTCCCATCTGCTGGAAGATTTTCTGGATTTTCATGGGGCAAAAAATAACAGAGGCTGGTATTTTTACAGAGAGTTGGCAGCTACGGTGCGGCATATCAGTCTGGGCTGTTATGCGCAGCAGCATATCCTTAATCGCCTTGAATATTATGGGCTGGAAGATGTTGCGACATTTCGTAAGGAAGGAGAAAAGACACTGGAATTTTTGAACAGTGTTCTGATTCGGGTGGCTCCTGTTATTCTGGAAGAAGCCGCAACCCTTGGGATACCGCTTCCAGCCTCGGCCTTTGAACCCCAGGATTTTCCGGGCGTCATTACCTCAGAAGTGCTGGAACATAATATTGATGATGATGAGGATGCGGTTCCTTTTCAGGGGCACTATATTGTAAAAATTGCAAGCGAACTCATTGCAACTGCAAAGGATTTTGATCAGTTTGGTTTCTATGAGCCTTATCCCTATGCGGAAATGCTGGAGCTGGTGCCCGCCAAGGTTAATGAAGCGGAAATCCGCCGATTTCAGGTTCTGGTTCATAATCTTCAGTCCTCCTTTGATACCTATGTGATCCATGGTGGGTATCGTTTCGGAAACCGTAGATTGAAACAGCTGCGGTCTCATTTTTCCGTTTCTTTTCATCTGCTTCAGATTGTCAGCCGTATGTTGCATTACTATGAGCGCCATCTGAGGGTACGTGGATTTAAGGATTCTTATAAAAAAGTTCAGGAAGTACTTTGTGATTATGTGGATCCGGAAATTCTTCTGGACAGGACGGTAAATTATGCTCTTTTCTATGTGAATCACTACCTCAGTTCAGGGACACAACTGGCTAAAGAGCTTTTGAATGAGTATGTGGAGCAGGGGAGCATAACTGTGGGTATCCCTGTGAAGCTCGGCTTCCACAGCCGTCCCAGCCTTATGGTAGCTAAGATTGTGCAGCACTATGGTGGTCGGGTGGATCTATGCGTTGGCGATGCTGTTTTTGATGCATCCAGTGTGCTCGATATACAATGGGCAGGTGGTAAAATACAAAAAGAAGCCATACAGGAAGTCTGCTTCAAAGGAGATGTCCGGGCTTTGAAGGATATTCAGGTTCTTGCTGCTGTAAATTACGGAGAAGACAGTATGGGTAAGGGGATTCCCCTGCCAAAGGAGTTGACTTATCTGCGTTGAAGTAATTCCTTGGGTATATGCAGAAAGATCCGTTTTCCGCAAGGCAGATTGTCTGCCGATTTAAAAAATATGTGATGTCTTTTTTGGTAAATAAACATTCCCATGGCTTGGGAAGGGGGCTGTGTGTCTGAAGCAGAGGGAGGTCTGGCTGCTGTGGTGGTGGCCGGAGGATCAGGTATACGTATGGGAGCAGGTACGCGAAAGCAGTATCTTGCCCTTGGAGGCATTCCCCTTATGGGCCACAGTTTGCGGATGCTTGATCAGAATCCTGAAGTTGAAAGTATTGTGCTGGTGGTGCCTTCGGAAGACATGGTTTATGTCCGGGATTGTATTTTACCGGATCTGAAGCTTCGCAGGGTGCCCAGTCTGGCGGCCGGTGGTACCACCCGTCAGGCTTCAGTATATTCAGGGCTGAATTCTGTGGATGCTTCTGCCGGGTTTATACTGGTGCATGATGCTGTACGTCCTTTTTTGGAGTATCGGCATATTTCAGAGACCCTGGATGTTGCCCGAAACCATGGAGCAGCAACGCTGGTCATTGATGTGGTGGATACCCTTAGAAGGCAACTTCCCGGTGGCAATGTGTTGATGGTGGATCGGCAGGGGCTTTTTGCTGTACAGACTCCTCAGGTTTTTCGGAGTGATATCCTGCGCAGGGCCCATGAAACAGCTTTGGCAAGAGGGCTGGAGGGTACGGATGATGCGGGTCTTGTAACGGCCATGGGGCATTCTGTGGTTTTTGTTCGAGGGAGCCGGATCAACCTTAAGGTTACAAGTCCTGAAGACCTCATTCTGGCGGAAGCTCTGCTTGGTATTATACGAAAAAAAGCAGGCTTGTGAAGGGGAGGGTGATTTGGGACAGGCGGGCTGTTAAGGCTGTTTCCATGTTGTTCTGGAAAAAGTCTGTTTAAAAAGGGTGAAATCATAAGCCCTGATTGCGGAAAGGAGGGCAGGGGCCACTCCTTTCAGGTT
This sequence comes from Desulfobotulus mexicanus, assembly GCF_006175995.1. NCBI lineage: Bacteria > Pseudomonadati > Thermodesulfobacteriota > Desulfobacteria > Desulfobacterales > Desulfobacteraceae > Desulfobotulus > Desulfobotulus mexicanus. Next base: position 3,681 of record NZ_VDMB01000024.1, on the reverse strand, counting down.
CTGTTAATCTGTCCAGATCTTGGCGTCCTCCTTGACAAACAGAAGATGAAAGCAAGTCTGTTGTGACCTGCGGAGGAATTGCAGGGTATTCTGTTATAAAATTTGGATGCTTCAATGTTTCAGGATTTGGCTGTCTGGGTTTTTGCAGGTTCTTTTTTTTCTTCCGGCTGTACCTTTTTCTTTAAATCCTCTTCCAGATTTTTTATCTGGGCTTCTGCGGCTCTGAGAGCTTCTTCGGTTTTTTCCAGTGTTTTTATCTGTGTTTCTGCTGCCCTGAGAGCTTCTTCGGTTTCTTTGAGTCTGGAGCTGTTCTGTTCATTCTGTTTATTTTTTTTCTGTTCTTCCTCTATTTTTTGCTTTATGGCCTTATACTGTTCAAGGAGGCGATCATATTCGTTTTTCGGAACCAGCCCCATGATTTTCCAGTATTCCTCAAACACGGTCTGTACCTGTTCCGTGGCAAGGGTATACCACTCAATGCCCGCTTTGTTAAAATCTGGCATCAGATCTGGATTGGGCCACATGGAAGAGGTGTCCATGGACTTATGACCCTTCATCCACTCTTGCAGGGGGTTGAAGGATACACCGGGTGTAATGAAACTGGAAAAATCAAAGGCTGGAAACTGAAACCATTCAGTACTTTGTTTATTATCCGCAGCGCTCATGGAAGAATCCTTCTATTGGTATGATTTTGCATGTTTTCTCTGGCGAATCCATCGGCTTTTCATGGGATAATCAGAAGATAGATTCGCCATACTTACCTTTATTCCGGGGCTATGCTCAGGGGATAAGGGAAAGAAGATAGGTTTCCATCTGACGGTAGGAATTATTCAGGGATTCCTGGATATCTTTTCTGGCCTGACGGACATTCCCCAGCCACTCGCCAATCATTTTTTTGCCCTCTTCAGGTGTGTTTTCCTGTTGCAGGAGCATCTCAGCCAGTTTTTCCATCTGCTCCTGAGCCATGGTTGAGGATGCGATGAACTGATCAAAGGCTGCTTTATTATAGGTGAGGATTGATTTGGTGAACTCTTTCTGATCCATAGGGAGTAAATGCCTTTCACTAAAAATTCAGGAGTAGTAAATCAGGACAGGATTCGCTGCCATTCAAGTTGCGGCAAGCCCCAATTCTAACCAGAGACATCATGTTAAGATCCCGGAAAGTTAAAATTGAGGCTTTGTGAGAACGGAAGAGAGATATTTGCCGTATCTGCAGGTCTGCTAAGGGCTATTTTGCTGCTTTGCCAGTGCTTTTATCTGCTTTTCCTGCGTTTTCTGCGACAAAGGATTCGAACTTTTTGAAGTTTTCATCCATGGTTTTTTTAAAATCTTCCTGGCCTTTTTTGAAGGCCAGCATCCACTCCTGAAGCATTTTCTGGCCTTCTTCGGGGATCATGCTGTTTTTGGTAAGGAAGGTTTCAGTCATTTTTTCCGTCTGACCCTGAACCATGATCATGGCATTGAAGGTATTGTCAAAGGCCGTTTTCTGGAAGTCAAGGATCTGCTGAACAAATTTTGTAGGCTCAAGTGTTTTCATGGATGGCTCCTTAAATTAAGATTAGGGTTTGGTGTTACTGATTGTTTGAAAAACAATATGATGTCTCTTGAGTTTTTTGTCAAGAAAAAATATTGCGGTGCAACAGGGATTTGTGAATTAATTAAAATCTGCCAATTCATGTGTTTTCAGGTCGGGTTGCCTTTCTTCATAAATATTGTATCTGTATATTTGCGCACTTGCTACATGGGAAAAAAACCCTTGCCCTTGCCAATAAAAGGGGGGTCTGGTAAAGACGGTACGCTTTGGATATTTACCTTTTTTGTAATGGTTTAATAAATGGATTTCAGACGGGCAGACCCGTCATGGGGGGCTTTATGATCCGCGTTGCTGTTATCGGTGCTACAGGATATGCTGGTGCGGAACTGGTGCGTATCCTCAGCTCTCATCCTCAGGTCAGGATGACCATGCTGACTTCCCGGCAGTATGCGGGGCAGCTTTTTTCAGATGTTTTCCCACCATTTTATAAGCGCATTGATCTGCCTCTGGAGAACTATGATGTGAAAAAAATTGTGGCAGAGGCGGATCTTGTTTTTATGGCACTGCCCCATCAGCTGCCTATGAATATGGTGCCGGAGCTTCTGGAGGGAGGGTGTCGTGTGGTGGATCTTTCTGCGGATTTTCGTTTTTCGGACCCGGTGGAGTATGAGACTTTCTATGAAACTCACAGAGCACCGGAGTTGTGCGGGGAATCCGTATATGGATTGAGTGAATTTTTTAAGGAAGACATCAGCGGCGCCAGGCTGGTGGGGAACCCGGGCTGCTATCCCACATGTATTCTTCTTCCGTTACTGCCGCTGGTTCAGAAGCAATGGGTTGATCTTTCCCATGTGGTCTGTGATGCCAAGTCAGGTGTCAGTGGTGCAGGCAGAGGTGTTTCCCTGGCAACCCACTATTGTGAAATTGCACAGGGATTTAAGGCTTATAAGGTAGGAGCCCACAGGCATCGTCCTGAAATTGCCTCCATTATTGAGGGGGTTGCTGAGCAGAGACCTGCCATTACCTTTGTGCCCCACCTGGTGCCCACGATAAGGGGTATGCTGGCAACTAGCTACCTGAAACTGAAGGAAAACAGGACTGAGGCAGAAATAAGAGAATGTCTTCAGCAGGCTTATAAAGACAGGCCATTTGTCCGGATACTGCCCGAAGGTCGCTTCCCTGACCTTTCATTTGTGAGGGGTACAAACTATTGTGATATTGCCCTGCGTCTGGATCCGGAAACCGGTGTGCTGATTCTGGTGTCTGCCATAGACAACCTTGTAAAAGGAGCTTCAGGGCAGGCGATTCAGAATATGAACATTATGTGGAAGCTGGATGAAACCATGGGTCTGGATATTCTGCCGCCTGTGATTTAAGATATTCAGAATGCCTTGATTTGTCAGGTGATGCTTGATTTTGGATGGGTTTATTGGAAGCTTTAAGTTTTTGAATTGAAACAAAAAAATCAAAAAAAGATCCGGTCACGGCATGGGTGTGGTCTGATAAAAAAGGATTTGAGATGCTCATTAAAACCCTTGTGGTAGTCTTGTATTTTGCAGTGATTCTGTGGGCTGGTTTTGCCGGTTTGCGCAGAACACGCTCTTTTGCGGATTTTTTTCTGGGCGGTGGCAATATCGGCCCGTGGATGAGTGCTTTTACCTATGCAACGGCTTATTTTTCTGCTGTTTTGTTCATTGGATTTGCCGGAAGTGTGGGTTGGAATTTCGGGGTTTCCGGACTCTGGATTGCCTTTGGTAATGCATTTGTGGGAGTTTTAGGTGTCTGGATGATCATGGGAAGGGCCATCAAGAAGATGTCCGTCACCTATGATGTGCAGACTATGGCTGAATTTTTTGATAAGCGTTATAATAGCCCCGGCCTGAAACTTTTTGCATCCATGATGCACTCGCAAAAAGTCTCAAGCCATATTTTGTGAGGAAAAGTTGAAAAGATTGTTCCGGGACAAAAATATCCTTACAAATTGATGAATCGAGTCTGGTAGATGTAAAATGCGCTCTTTGACAACCTTATGAAGGGCAAATTTAAGGGTGTTTGCCCCCTCACCTCCCCTTTTTACCCTTTTGAGGCGATTTCTGAACGCAGTTGCCCTCAGGATGTTTAATCCTGTCACTTTGAGTACCGCTGCA